>NZ_JASGBW010000018.1:0-100175 GCF_030053215.1 Stenotrophomonas sp. PFBMAA-4
CATGATGCGCTCGACGTTCTCCACCACCACGATGGCATCGTCCACCAGCAGGCCGATGGCCAGCACCATGGCGAACATGGTCAGCATGTTGACCGAGAAGCCGAGCATGGCCAGCACGCCGAAGGTGCCCAGCAGCACCACCGGCACGGCGATGGTCGGGATGAGGGTCGCGCGGAAGTTCTGCAGGAACAGGTACATCACCACGAACACCAGCACGATCGCTTCGATCAGGGTCTTGATGACGCCCTTGATCGAGACCTGCACGAACGGGGTGGTGTCGTAGGGCACGACGGTTTCCAGGCCGGCCGGGAAGCTGGCCTTCATTTCGTCCAGCGCGGTGCGCACGCCTTCGGCCGTGGCCAGCGCGTTGGCGCCGGTGGCCAGGGTGATGGCGATACCGGTGGACGGCTTGCCGTTGTAGCGGGTGACGAAGTCGTAGCTTTCCGCACCCAGTTCGACACGGGCGACGTCGCCCAGGCGCAGTTCGCTGCCATCGGTGCCGCCACGCACCAGGATGTTGCGGAACTGTTCCGGGGTCTGCAGGCGGTCCTGCGCGTTGATGGTGGCGTTGAGCTGCTGGCCCTTCACCGACGGCGCACCACCCAGCTGGCCGATGGCCACCTGTGCGTTCTGCGCGGTGATCGCCGCGGTCACTTCATCGACCGACAGCTTGTAGGTGTGCAGCTTGTTCGGATCCAGCCAGATGCGCATGGCGTACTTGCCACCGAACACCTGGATGTTGCCCACGCCCGGCACGCGGCTGAGCGTGTCGACGACATTGGAGCCCACGTAGTCGGCGATGTCGTTGGCATCCATGCTGCCATCGTTGGACACGAAGCCGAGCACCTGCAGGAAGCCGCTGCTCGACTTGGCCACGTTGATGCCCTGCCGCTGCACTTCCTGCGGCAGCAGCGGCATGGCCAGCTGCAGCTTGTTCTGCACCTGCACCTGGGCGATATCCGGGTTGGTACCGGCTTCGAAGGTGAGGGTGATGGTGGCCTGGCCGTTGGCCGAGCTGTTGGAGGAGAAGTAGATCAGGCCGTCCAGGCCCTTCATGTTCTGCTCGATGATCTGCGTCACCGAGTCCTCGACCACCTTGGCCGATGCACCCGGGTAGGTGGCGCTGATCTCGACGGCCGGCGGGGCGACCTCCGGATACATCGACACCGGCAGCTTCATCACCGCCAGCGCACCGGCCAGCATGATGATGATGGCGATCACCCACGCGAAGATGGGTCGATCAATGAAAAAACGTGCCATGGAATTCTCCGCTTACTTCGCTTCGCCGGCCGGCTGGGCGGCAGGCTGCGGGGCGGCGTCCGGCTGTGCCGGGGCGGCGCCCTTCTCGGTGGCCTGCACGGGCATGCCGGGGCCGATCTTCTGCAGGCCTTCGACGATGACCTTGTCACCCGGCTGCAGGCCGTCCTCGACCAGCCACTTGTCGGCCAGCGCGCGGCTGACCTTCACCGGGCGCACTTCGACCTTGTTGTCCTTGCCGACCACCATGGCGCTGGTATCGCCCTTGGCATCACGGGCGATGCCCTGCATCGGCACCAGCACGGCATCGGCGCGCACGCCGCCGCCGATCACCGCGCGCACGTACATGCCCGGCATCAGAAGGCCCTCGGGGTTGTCCACCTTCACCCGCAGCGCGTAGCTGCCGGTGGTCGGGTCGACGCTCACTTCGGAGAACTCCAGCGCGCCCTTGTGCGGGAACTCGCTGCCGTCTTCCAGCAGGATGGTGACCGGCAGGGTCTGGTTGTCCTGCAGGCGGCCGGCGGCCAGTTCGCGGCGCAGCTGCAGCAGCTCGGCCGAGGACTGGGTCAGGTCGACGTAGATCGGGGTGAGCTGCTGCACGGTGGCCAGCGCGTCGGCCTGGCCGACACTGACCAGCGCGCCCTGGGTGACGCTGGACTTGCCGATGCGGCCGCTGATCGGCGCGGTGATGCGGGCATAGCCGAGGGTGACGTTGGCCGCATCCAGCGCGGCCTTGGCGGCACCGACGTCGGCCTCGGCCTGCTTCTGCGTGGCGACGGCGTTTTCCAGGTCCTGCTGGCTGACCGCATCGACCTTGGCCAGCTCGGTGATGCGCTTGGCGCTCAGGCGCGCGGCGTTGGCGGTGGCCTCGGCACGGGCCAGCTGGGCGCGGGCGCTGTTGGCCTGGGCTCGGTAGCTGGCGTCTTCGATCTGGTACAGCGGCTGCCCTTCCTTCACCAGGCCGCCTTCAGTGAACAGGCGCTTGGCGACGATGCCACTGACCTGCGGGCGGACTTCGGCCACCAGGAAAGCATTGGTGCGGCCCGGCAGTTCGCGGGTCAGGCCCACGCTTTCCGACTTCAGGGTGACCACGGTCACCTGGCCGGGGCCCTGCTCGGGCTGTTCGGGTTGGCCACCGCAGGCGGCCACGGTCGCGGCGATGGCCAGCGACAGCAGGAAGGGGCGGATTCGGGTCAGGGGCATGGGGCTGGGGCTCGGGGAAGGGAAAAGATTCTCAGCTTGCCGTGATACGCAGCCGCGTCCCGGTCCGGGGGCGCGGATGTCGCAGCGGGCAGGCATCCCCGCGCATGGCGCAGGCATCAGCCAGCGCGCATACACGACGGGGAGCATGGGGGCGAAATATACATACATGATTGTTTGTTTGTAAAGGGGTACAATTCAGCCAGGTTTCACCGGCACTCGTACCCACTCACGGACCCATGGCGCGCAAGACGAAAGAGGACACCCAGGCAACCCGCGAAGGCATCCTTGATGCTGCCGAGGCCTGCTTCCATGAACACGGCGTGGCCCGGACCACGCTGGAGATGATCGGCGCCCGCGCCGGCTATACCCGTGGCGCGGTCTACTGGCACTTCAAGAACAAGACCGAGGTACTGGCCGCGATCATCCAGCGGGTGCACCTGCCCTTCATGCAGGAACTGGAGCGCACCTCCAGCGACGAACGGCGGACGCCGATCCACGACCTGCGCGCGGTGATGATCTACTCGTTCATCGAACTGTCCGAGGACGAGCGCCTGCGCAAGACCATGGAAATCATGCTGCGCAGCGATGCCTCCTCGGAAAGCCGGGCGCTGGCCGAGCTGCAGCAGTCCGGGTTCCGCGACGCGCTGGACCGGATGGAGCGTGCCCTGCGCCGTGCCCAGGACCTGGGCCAGCTGCGCGACGGCGCCGACCCGAAGATCGCCGCGCGCATGCTGCACGCCACCGTGCTGGGCGTGCTGCACGGAGCGATGGTCGAACCGGAACTGATGGACCTCAAGCGCGACGGCATGCTCGCGCTGGACATGACCCTGGCCGCCTACGTGAAGGAAGGCGTGTTCGTGCCGGGCTCGATTCCCGAGCCGCTGCCGTAGGGTTGGATCCGCCGGGCATGGCCCGGCGCTACCGGGGCGGTGTGAGCAGGCAGCGCTGCAGTAGATCCACGCCATGCGTGGATGCCGTACGCGCAAACGAAGAAGGCCGCCTTTCGGCGGCCTTTTCTGTTGCTGGGCTTGGGGTCAGAGCCCTCGCTGGTGCGAGGGATCCGACCCCGCCTGGTGTTACAGGATGTAGCGGCTCAGGTCCGGGTCCTGCACCAGTTCACCCAGGTGCGCATCGACGTAGGCGCTGTCGATGGCCAGGGTTTCACCGTCGCGGTCCGGTGCTTCGTAGCTCAGCGAATCCAGCAGGCGCTCCAGCACGGTGTGCAGGCGGCGCGCACCGATGTTTTCCTGGCGCTCGTTCACCTGGAAGGCGATCTCGGCCAGGCGGTCGATGGCATCGGCGGTGAAGCTGACCTTGACGCCCTCGGTGCCCAGCAGCGCTTCGTACTGCTTGGTCAGCGCGGCCTTCGGCTCGGTCAGGATGCGCACGAAGTCGTTCTTGCTCAGCGCGCCCAGTTCCACGCGGATCGGGAAACGACCCTGCAGCTCCGGGATCAGGTCGCTGGGCTTGGCCAGGTGGAACGCGCCCGAGGCAATGAACAGGATGTGGTCGGTCTTGATCGTGCCGTACTTGGTGGACACGTTGGAGCCTTCCACCAGCGGCAGCAGGTCGCGCTGCACGCCTTCGCGGGAGACATCACCACCGCCCACGTTATCGCCACGCTTGGCGACCTTGTCGATCTCATCAATGAAGACGATGCCGTGCTGTTCACAGGCTTCGATCGCCGCCGTGCGGATATCGTCCTCGTTGACCAGCTTGCCGGCTTCTTCTTCCACCAGCAGCGGGCGCGCGGCCTTGATGGTCAGCGTGCGCTTGTGCGCCTTGGCGCCGCCGCCGAGGTTGGCGAACATCGACTTCAGCTGCTGACCCATTTCCTCCATGCCCGGCGGGGTCATGATGTCCATGCTGACGTTGGCCGCCAGGTCGAGCTCGATCTCGCGATCGTCCAGCTCGCCGTTGCGCAGCATCTTGCGGAACTTGATGCGGGTCTCGTTGTCCTGCGCCGACGGCTCGTTGCGGGCCACTTCCGGGTCGAAACCGATGCCGCCGCTGCGGCGCGGCAACAGCGCATCGAGGATGCGGTCTTCGGCGCGCTCTTCGGCCTGGGTACGCACGCGCACCTTGGCCTGCTCGCGGTAAAGCTTGACCGCGGTATCGGCCAGGTCGCGGATGATCTGCTCGACGTCCTTGCCGACGTAGCCCACTTCAGTGAAGCGGGTCGCTTCGACCTTCACGAACGGCGCGTTGGCCAGGGTGGCCAGGCGGCGGGCGATCTCGGTCTTGCCGACGCCGGTCGGGCCGATCATCAGGATGTTCTTCGGCATCACTTCATTGCGCAGCTCAGGCACCAGCTGCATGCGGCGCCAGCGGTTGCGCAGGGCGATGGCCACCGCGCGCTTGGCGTCGTGCTGGCCGACGATGTGCCGGTCCAGTTCCTGCACGATCTCGCGCGGGGTCATGGTGGCGGAGGAAACTTCGATCTTCGACATGGATGTGCTCACGAATTCGTTGTCGGTAGCGCCGGGCCATGCCCGGCGGATCAGGGAGCGTCAGAGCTCCTCGACCACCACGTTGCGGTTGGTGTAGATGCAGATGTCGCCGGCGATGCCGATCGCTTCGCTGGCAATCGTGCGCGCATCCAGTTCGGTGTGCGCCATCAATGCGCGCGCGGCCGACAGGGCATAGGAACCACCGGAACCGATGGCGATGATGCCGTCCTCCGGCTCGATCACATCACCGGTGCCGCTGATGATCAGCGAGGTTTCCTTGTCGGCCACGGCCAGCAGGGCTTCCAGCTTGCCCAGGCGGCGTTCGGTACGCCAATCCTTGGCCAGCTCGACGGCGGCGCGCTGCAGCTGGCCATGCTTTTCCAGCTTGGCCTCGAACAGCTCGAACAAGGTGAAGGCATCGGCGGCGGCACCGGCGAAGCCGGCCAGCACCTGGCCATCGCGGCCGAGGCGGCGCACCTTGCGCGCATTGCCCTTCATCACCGTGTGGCCGAGGGTGACCTGGCCATCACCGGCAATGGCCACGTGGTCGCCGCGGCGCACGCAGACGATGGTGGTGGCGTGGAAAACATTGGGATTCTGACTGGGGTCCATGCGGCCTCCGATAGCTGTTCACGGGACATGGGGACAGCGCCGGGAGCGATCAAGCCTGCGCGGATGGCTGCCGTTCAGCGCTTGGCATGCGAAGGCCGCTCTGGATTCGGCTCGATGCCCCAGGCGATGTACCAGTCCTCGCCCTGGGTTTCGATGGGGTGCTGGGTGCGGCCCGAGCCGTTGCCACAGGCCAGCGCGTCGGCCGCGCAGTAGCGGTCGCAGCCCCAGCAGATACGCTCGGGATGCTTGGGATGCAGCGGAATGGGCTTTGCCATGGCGGCGGTTCCTCGTGGCCTGCGGCCACGATGCGCCACTGCGCCCCGCCCTGCCCTGATGCAGATCAAGCGGAGGCAATCGCGCCCGCCGGGCATGGCCCGGCGCTACCCGTCCTTTCAACCGGAAGCCATCGCGACCGTCGGGCATGGCCCGGCGCTACCCGTCCTTGTTGCGGCGCTTGGCGCGCGGGTGCGCGGCGTCGTAGACCTTGGCCAGGTGCTGGAAATCCAGGTGGGTGTAGATCTGGGTGGTGGCGATGTCGGCGTGGCCAAGCAGCTCCTGCACGCCCCGCAGGTCGCCGGACGATTCCAGGATGTGGCTGGCGAAACTGTGCCGCAGCATGTGCGGGTGCACGTGCTTGAACAGGCCCTGGCGCTGGGCCAGCTGGCGGATGCGGATCTGCACCGCACGCTGGCTGATCGGCCCGTTGCGGCCGGGGAACACCGGCGTGGCCGGGCCACCGCCGCTTTCCGCGCGCCAGGCCAGCAGCGCTTCGCGTGCGGGGCGGCCGAACGGCACCCGGCGCTGGCGGTTGCCCTTGCCCAGCACGTTGACCAGGCCACTGTCGAAATCCAGGTCGCGCCAGGTCAGCGCACACACTTCGCTCAGGCGCAGGCCGGAGGAATAGAACAGTTCCAGCAGCGCGCGGTCGCGGCGGCCGAGCTCACCTTCCGGTTCCAGTTCGACCAGCTGCACCGCTTCATCGGCATCGAGCACCTGCGGCAGGCGACGCGGCGCACGGGGCGCCTTCAGGGTCGCGGCCGGGCTCACTTCGATGCGTCCATGCTTGAGCAGCCACGCATAGAAGCTGCGGCAGGCCGACAGGCGGCGCTGCAGGCTCTTGGCCGACAGCCCGCGACGATGCTCGTCGGCGACGAACTGGCGCAGCGTTTCAGCATCCAGTGCCTCCACCGCCACGCCGCGCGGTTCCACCCACACCGACAGCGCGTCCAGGTCACGACGGTAGGCGTCGAGCGTATGCGCCGACATCCGCCGTTCCACCTGCAGGTGCTGCAGGAAGTGCTGTACCGCGCTCATCGTCGTGCGGCCCGGCTCAGCGCTCGAAGCGCTTCAGGCCGGCGACCAGGGCATCACCCATCATGCGCAGGAACAGCGTGCCCATGCCCGGGTAGAAGCGGTTGGCATCGTGGCTGCCGACGGCGATCAGGCCGATGCCGGACAACGGCAGCAGTGCGGTGGTCTGCACCTCGTCGCTGCGCGCGCCGTACAGCACCGCGTTCTTTTCCGGCTGCAGGCGCCCGCAGATCGGCTCGCCGTCCTTCAGGCAATCGCGGAACGGGCCCAGCTGCGCGTCGTCGGCGGCAATCACCTGCAGCCATTCGGCCTGCTCCAGGCCCGCCACCGGCGTGTGCACCACCAGCCGCACCAGGTCACCGGCAAAATCTTCCTGCAGCGACGCCGCCATCGCACGCAGGGTGTCGGCGGCGTTGTCCTGCTTCATCAGGGCCAGGGTCAGCTGGTGCGTGCGCACCGCCAACCGCTCGTTGACCTGGGCAGTGGCGCCCAGGTCGGCCAACCGTCGCGCCAGCTCGCGGTTCTTCTCGCGCAGCACTTCCAGCTGGTAGCTGGCCAGCGACGCGGTCGGGCCGTCATCGCGCGGCACCACCAGGGTCAGGGCCAGGTCCGGGAACTGCTTGAGGAAGCCGGGATGGCGCCGCAACCACGCAGCGACGTCATGGCCCCCGAGCTTGTCGACGGTCTCACTCATGCGGTCCACTCCCCTTCGAAGACGAATGCGGTCGGGCCGGCCATCACCACCGGCTGGCCGTCGCCCGGCCACTGGATGCGCAGCTCGCCGCCGGGCAGGCTGATGCGTGCATCGCCCTGCAGGCGGCCGCGCTGCATCAGGGTGACGGCGGCCGCACAGGCACCGCTGCCACAGGCCAGGGTCTCGCCGACGCCACGTTCGTACACACGCAGGCGCGCATGGTCCGGGCCCATCACCTGGGCGAAGCCCACGTTGACTGACTGCGGGAACGAGGCATGCTGCTGCAGCAGCGCGCCGACGCGCTCGACCGGCGCGGCATCGATCAGGCCCACTTCGATGACCGCATGCGGGTTGCCCATCGACACCGCCGAGAAGCGCACGGTTTCGCCCTGCAGCGGCATCAGGTATTCATCGCGCGGATGGGCGAAGCCCACCAGCGGCACCTGCGCCGGCTCGAACGCCGGCACGCCCATGGCGACCGAGAAGCGGCCATCGCCCAGCACCTGCACGTCGTGGCTGGCCAGCGGGCTGTCGATCACGAAGCGCTCGCCCTGCGCACTGCCCTCGCGCACCAGCCAGGCGGCGATGCAGCGCGCGCCGTTGCCGCACTGTTCGGAATTGGAGCCATCGGCATTCCAGATCCGGTAGGACGCCACCGAGCCTTCCGCGCGCGGGGCCTCGATGGTCAGGATCTGGTCGCAGCCTACGCCGGTGTGGCGGTCGGCCAGGCGCGCGGCCACTTCAGGGGTGGGCGGCGGCGTGCCGTCACGCAGGTCGATCACTACGAAATCGTTGCCCGCGCCGTGCATCTTGCTGAAGCGCAGGGCCGTGGAGCCGGCCTTACTCATCCCCACCGTCCACCGGCTTGATCGGGTCCGGGGTAACCGAGGGGCTGCCGTCGCTGGTCGGCTGGGTCGCGGCGGGGGTGGCTTCCGGGCTGGCTTCGGGCGCGACGGCCGGTTCGACCGTCTCTTCCACCGGCACCGGCTTCTGCGGCAGTACCAGCGGGCCCTTGTTGCCACAGGCGGACAGGAACAGCAGCGAGGCCGCTGCCAGCGGAATCAGGATGGCGTTGCGATGGGGGATCTTCATGCGCCCGAGTATAGCCATTGGCGGCTGAGCGGTAGGTAGAGTCGACCGTTGGTCGACTATCGCGCGCAGCGCGGGGTTTTCGCCGGCGGCCGGGACAGCAGTCGACCAACGGTCGACTCTACCCCGCCGGCGGGGGCAACGGCCGCGTCCACAGCCAGATTGCCACCACGGCCATGCTGCCGATGGAGAACCACTTCACCCAGGCGATCGGCACGCACCACAGCATGATGCCGGCGCACACGGCCATGGTGATCGTGGCCATCCACTTGCCGTAGCGGCTGACGGCGCCGTGCGCCTGCCAGTTGGCGATGGCCGGGCCGAAGCGCGGGTGCTGCAGCAGCCAGTTGTGCAGGCGCTCGGAGCCGCGCGAGGCGGCCCAGGCCGAAATCAGGATGAATACGGTGGTCGGCAGGCCCGGCACGAAGATGCCGACGATGCCGGTGCCGAGGCTGGCGTAGGCCAGCAGCCACCACGCCCAGCGGAAACGCACCACGCGCGGTGGCGGGGTGTCATCCGGAGGCGGTGGCGCAGGTGCGGTCATGGCCGCAAGGATACCGGTTCAGGGTGCCAGGCAGTGCCCGGCACCCTGTCGCGATCACGGCTGGACGATGCCCAGCTGCTGCAGCACGAACGCGTACGACTCGGACAGCTCGCGGTAGCGCTGGAAGCGCCCGGACTTGCCGCCGTGGCCGGCTTCCATGTTGGTGCGGAACACGATCGGGTAGTGGCCGGTGTTGTCGTCACGCAGCTTGGCCACCCACTTGGCCGGTTCCCAGTACTGCACCTGCGAATCCCACAGGCCGGTACCCACGAACAGCGCCGGGTAGGCCTGCTGCTTGACGTTGTCGTAGGGCGAGTAGGACAGCATGTAGTCGTAGTAAGGCTTCTGCTCCGGGTTGCCCCACTCGTCGTACTCGTTGGTGGTCAGCGGAATGGTCGGGTCGAGCATGGTGGTGACCACGTCGACGAACGGCACCTGCGCCACCATCACCCGGTAATCCTGCGGGGCCTGGTTTGCCACCGCGCCCATCAGGAGGCCGCCGGCGCTGCCACCGGAGGCGGCAACGCGGTCCTTGGCCGCCCAGCCCTGCGCCACCAGGCCACGGGTGACGTCGATGAAGTCGTTGAAGGTGTTCTGCTTGTGCAGCAGCTTGCCGTTCTCATACCAGTCGCGGCCCATCTCCTGGCCGCCGCGGATATGGGCGATGGCATACACCACGCCACGGTCGAGCAGGCTCACCGCGGTCTGGTTGAAGTACGGGTCCATCGACATGCCGTAGCTGCCGTAGGCGTACTGGAACAGCGCGCCCTTGCCGTCCTTCTGGTAGCCCTTGCGGTAGACCAGCGACACCGGCACCTTCACCCCGTCGCGCGCGGTGATCCAGACGCGGTCGGTTTCGTACTTCGAGGCGTCATAGCCGATCACCGGCTGCACCTTCAGCTGGCGGCGCTCGCCGGTGGCGGTGTTCAGCTCGAACACGGTGGTCGGGGTGGTCATCGAGGTGTAGACGTAGCGCAGCCACGGCGTATCGGCCTCGGTGTTGTCGCCCAGGCCCATCGAATACGCCGGCTCGTCGGCCTTTACGTAGTCGCTGCGGCCATCCTTGAACAGCAGGCGGATGCGCTCCAGGCCTTCGGAACGCTCGGCAATGGCGGTGTACGCATCGAACAGCTCGAAGCCTTCGATGAACACCGCATCGTCGTGCGCGATCCAGTCCTTCCACTGCGCGCGGGAGGTGGTATCGGTCGGTGCGGTGACCAGCTTGAAGTTCTTCGCGCCATCGTTGGTGCGGATCACCCAGCGGCCATCGTAGTGGTCGGCGTCGTACTCGACGTCACGCTGGCGCGGCGCCAGCACGGTGAAGGTGGTCGGGTCGCTGGCCGGCGCGTAGCGCTCTTCCGAGGACACGGTGCTGTGCACGCCGATGGTGATGAAGCGATCGTCGCGGGTGCGGCCGATGCCCATGTAGAAGCTGTCGTCCTTCTCTTCATAGACGACGGTGTCGGCGCTGGCCGGGGTGCCCAGCACGTGCTTCTTCACCCGCACGGTCAGCAGCGTTTCCGGATCGTTCTCGACATACAGCACGGTGCGGTTGTCGTCGGCCCAGACCAGGTCGCCGGAGCTGCCGGTGATGACGTCGGGCAGCACCTTGCCGGTGGCCAGGTCCTTGAAGCGGATCGTGTACTGGCGGCGGCCGACATCATCGTCGGCCCAGGCCAGCAGCTGGTTGTCCTGGCTCACTTCCATCGAACCGACGCTGAAGTAGCCCTTGCCGGCGGCCATCGTGTTGACGTCCAGCAGGATTTCCTCGGCGGCCTCCATGCTGCCCTTGCGGCGCGCGTGGATGGGGTAATCCTGGCCGGTCTCGTAGCGGCTGTAGTACCAGTAGCCGCGCTCGCGCGCCGGCACGCTGGCATCGTCCTGCTTGATGCGGCCGACGATTTCCTTGTAGAGGGTGTCTTCCAGCGGCTTCAGCGGCGCCAGCAGCTGGTCGGTGTAGGCATTCTCGGCCTGCAGGTAGGCCAGCATGTCCTTGTTCTCGCGCTTGTCGTCGCGCAGCCAGTAGTAGTCGTCGTTGCGGGTGGCGCCGAACGGCGCCTTGACCACGTGCGGGTGCTTGGCGGCATCCGGCGGAACGGGCGGGGTGGCGGCGGTAACGGTGCTGGTCATCAGGCTGGCAAGCAACAGGCAGAGGGTGGATTTCATGAGATAGGGGTCCTGGTGCGGTTACGCAATGGCGTCCGTGGCATAGGTAGAGTCGAGCTTGCTCGACTGACCGCAACCGCAGTCGAGCAAGCTCGACTCTACCACCGCTGCGGCGCACCCTTGCCGCCCGGCGTACCATGGGCGCATGAGTACCCTGCCCCACACGCCGGGCTACAGCCGGCGCAGCCATGAAATCGCCCCGTTCCACGTGATGTCCCTGCTGGCCCGCGCGCAGGCGCTGGAACAGGCGGGCCACGATGTGATCCACCTGGAGATCGGCGAACCGGACTTCACCACCGCCGAGCCGGTCGTGCGCGCCGGCCAGGCCGCACTGGCCGCCGGCCACACCCGCTACACCGCCGCACGCGGCCTGCCCGCCCTGCGCCAGGCCATCAGTGGTTTCTATCGCAGCCACTACGCGCTGGATATCGACCCCGAACGCATCCTGGTCACCCCGGGTGGGTCCGGTGCGCTGCTGCTGGCCAGCAGCCTGCTGGTCGACCCGGGCCGCCACTGGCTGCTGGCAGACCCCGGCTACCCCTGCAACCGCCACTTCCTGCGCCTGGTGGAAGGCGGCGCACAGCTGGTGCCGGTTGGCCCCGATACGGCCTACCAGCTGACGCCCTCGCTGGTGGAACAGCACTGGAACGCCGACAGCGTCGGTGCGCTGGTCGCTTCTCCGGCCAATCCGACCGGGACGGTGCTGTCGGCCGACGAACTGGCGGCGCTGTCAAAATCGCTGCATGCGCGCGGTGGCCACCTGGTGGTGGACGAGATCTATCACGGCCTGACCTATGGCCTGGATGCGCCCAGCGTGCTGCAGGTGGATGACAGCGCCTTCGTGCTGAACAGCTTCTCCAAGTACTTCGGCATGACCGGCTGGCGGCTCGGCTGGCTGGTGGCACCGCCGGCGGCCGTGCCTGATCTGGAGAAGCTGGCGCAGAACCTGTACATCAGCGCGTCGAGCATCGCCCAGCATGCCGCCCTCGCCTGTTTCAGCGAGGAATCAATGGCGATCTTCGAGCAGCGTCGCGAGGCGTTCCGCCAGCGCCGCGATTTCCTGCTGCCCGCACTGCGCGAGCTGGGCTTCCGCATCGAGGTGGAGCCGCAGGGCGCGTTCTACCTGTATGCCGATGTCAGCGCCTTCACTGATGATGCGCAGGCGTTCTGCGCGCACTTCCTGGAAACCGAGCACGTGGCGTTCACCCCGGGCCTTGATTTCGGCTTCCATCGCGCGAACCAGCATGTGCGGCTGGCCTATACGCAGGAAGTGCCGCGGTTGCAGGAGGCGGTGGAGCGCATTGCGCGTGGGTTGAAAAGCTGGGGCGCCTGATCGCCCGGCGCGAACGGCATCCACGCATGGCGTGGCTCTACTGGTAGATCCACGCCATGCGTGACGTTCAGGGGTAGATCCACGCCATGCGTGGATAGGTGGACCCAATGAAAAACGCCGCTCGAGGGCGGCGTTTTCCGTTCTGCTTACTTGCCGCCCAACCGCTCCCACAGGAAGCTGTAGGCCAGGGCCGACATGTGTGCGGCCTGCGCGTTGTTGGCTGCGCCGCCGTGGCCACCTTCGATGTTCTCGTAGTAGGTCACGTCCTTGCCGGCGTCGATCATCTTCGCCGCCATCTTGCGGGCGTGGCCCGGGTGCACGCGGTCATCGCGCGTGGAGGTGGTGAACAGCACCGGCGGGTAGGTCTTCTTCGGGTCGAACAGGTGGTACGGCGAGAAGGTCTTGATGAACTCCCAGTCGCTGGTGTCCGGGTTGCCGTACTCGGCCATCCACGAAGCACCGGCCAGCAGGTGGCTGTAACGCTTCATGTCCAGCAGCGGCACCTGCACCACCACCGCACCGAACAGTTCCGGGTACTGGGTGAGCATGTTGCCGGTGAGCAGGCCACCGTTGCTGCCGCCCTGCACGCCCAGGTGCTTGGCGGTGGTGATCTTGCGCTTGACCAGATCCTGCGCCACCGCGGCCATGTCTTCATAGGCCTTGTGACGGTTCTGCTTCAGTGCCGCCTGGTGCCAGCGCGGGCCGTACTCGCCACCGCCACGGATGTTGGCGACCACGTACACGCCGCCCTTCTCCAGCCAGGCGCGGCCCATGCCACCGGAGTAGCTCGGGGTCAGCGAGATCTCGAAGCCACCGTAGCCGTACAGCAGGGTCGGGTTGGAACCGTCCAGCTTCATCGCCTTGTCGTGCACCACGAAGTACGGCACGCGGGTGCCGTCCTTGCTGGTGGCGAAGTGCTGCTCGATCACCTTGCCCTCGGCGTCGAAGAAGGCCGGCATGGTCTTCAGCGTTTCCGGGGCCTTGCCGATCTCGGCCAGGGCCAGGGTGGTCGGGGTCAGGTAATCGGTGGCGGTCAGCCACACCGCATCGCTGTCGTTGCTGTCCACCGCGCCCACGGCCAGGGTGCCGAAGGCCGGCGCACCGACGAACTCGCTCTTCTGCCAGCCGCTGGCGCCCGGGGTCAGCACCGACAGGCGGTTCTTGACGTCATCCAGCACGTTCAGCACGAGGTGGCTCTTGGTCCAGGTCGCACCGGCCAGCGAGGTGGTCGCGGTCGGGGTGAACAGGACTTCGAAATCACGCTTGCCCGCCAGGAAATCGTCCAGCTGGGTCGCCAGCAGCGAACCGGAGGCGTAGGTCTTGCCGCCCACGGTCCACGGGTCGCGCAGTTCCAGGGTCAGCCACTGCTTGTGCAGGCCCTTTTCCGCCGAGTTCGGCGCGTCGATCTTGGTCAGCGTGCCGTTGTCGGCGCGCAGGTAGACCTCGTTGTTGTAGAACGCCAGCGTGCGGCTGACCAGGTTGCGCTCGAAGCCCGGGGTGTCATCGTGCATCGCCGCGATGTACATGTCTTCCGGCTTGCCTTCATAGACCACGCTGGCCGACGCCAGCGGCGTGCCGCGCTTCCACAGCTTGGCAACGCGCGGATAGCCGGAGGTGGTCATCGAACCGGCGCCGAAATCGGTGTAGACGAACACCGAGTCGCGGTCGATCCAGCCCAGGCCGCCCTTGGATTCGGGGCGGAAGAAGCCGTCCTTGATCCAGGTCTTGTTGGCCAAGTCGAATTCGCGGGTGACATCGGCATCGGCGCCGCCGCGCGACAGCGCGATCAGGCAGCGGCTGTAATCCGGACGCAGGCAGTCGGCACCGTGCCAGACCCAGTTCTCGCCCTCGGCCTTGTTCAGTGCATCCAAGTCGAGCACGGTTTCCCACTGCGGCGAGGCCTTGCGGTACTCGGCCAGGGTGGTGCGGCGCCACAGGCCGCGCTCGTGCTGCTGGTCCTTCCAGAAGTTGTAGTAGTAGTCGCCGATCTTCTGCACGCCGGGGATCTTGGCGTCCGAATCGAGCACCTCGCGGATGCTGGCTTCCATCTGCTTGAAGGCCGGGGTCTGCGCCAGGCGGCCCTCGGACTTGGCGTTCTGTTCCTTGACCCAGGACAGCGGCTTGTCGCCGGTGACGTCCTCCAGCCAGGCGTAACGGTCGGTTTCTTCAGCGGCCACGGCGGTCCCCACCGAAGCAGCGGTCATCATGCCGGCCAACAGGCAGGCGGAAGCGAGTCGTGACATTGCGGTTCCAGGCAGTCATAAGCGCTGGAACGCTAGCACGGATCCCCGGGCCCGCCCCCGTGTCGAAGGTCAGGCCGCGGCGGTACGCGTGCGACGCGCGCGCGCCGGCAGGCGACGGGCCTGTACCCCCGGCTGGCGCAGGCGGCGCAGCCACGCCCGCAACGGCAACGGACAGCCCAGCAGCGCCCACCAGGCCGCCAGCGGCATGCCCACCAGCCACAGCGGCAGCCAGCCCAGCCAGACACTGCTGCCGCGCGCGGCCGGCCACACCAGCACCAGGGCCAGGCCGGCCAGGGCCAGCTGCTGCACGCTGCGCAGCAGGCGGCGGTCGGATGCGAAGCTGTCGCGTTCAGCAGGGTTGCGACGGGAAGAGCGAGCGTTCATGGGCGTTCTCGGCGATTCGATGGTGGCCAGCTTGGCGCGCCGCCTTCTCAAGAGCTGCGACACCATTGACGGATCGAGCACACACAGTCGACCATGCTTGGGCACCCAATGGAGCTCGCTCCCGCATGTCCTCGATCCGCCCGTTCTGCGCCGTGTTGCTGGCTCTGTCCCTTGGAGGCCCCGCACTGGCCGCCAGCGACCCGCCGTCACCCCGCGCCAGCGCATCGGGGGCATCCGAATATGGTGCGCCGATCGACCTGCAGCGCTTCATGGGCACGTGGTATGTGATCGGCCGCGTGCCGAACTTCATCGAACGCGGGCACGTGGCCAGCGTCAACGAGTACACGCTGCGCGAAGACAACAAGGTGGGCATCGTCTACCGCTACCGCGAAGGCTTCAGTGCGCCCCAGCAGGAAGTGCGCGCACGCGCCAGCGTCGACGCCGACAGCGGCAACCACGCCTGGCGCACCTGGTTCTACCGGATCGTGCCGACCCATTCGCGCGTGCTGGAAGTGGCCCCGGACTATTCGTGGGCGATGATCGGCTACCCGGGCCGGGAAATGGCCTGGATCTTCGCGCGCCAGCCGGACATGGACAAAGCGCTGTACAAGGAGCTGGCCGAGCGCCTGCGCGACGAGTACGGCGTCAACACCGACAAGCTCAAGCGCGTGCCGCAGCACCCCGATCAGGTGGGCAAGCTGGGTTACGAAGTCCCGAACGTGCGTTGAGCAAAGCGCCGCCGGGCATGGCCCGGCGCTAACTGCCACGCGCTACGCGGCCCGCGGCTGCACGCGGCGCTCGATCTCGCCAAGGGTGGCCAACGTCTTCAGGTCGTAGGCCGCCTGCAGCGCCAGCCACGATGCAGCATCCCCGCCGAAATGGCGCGCCAGCCGGGCAGCGGTATCAGCGGTGATCGCACGTTCGCCGTGAACGATGGCATGCAGGCGGGTGGCCGGAACATCCAATGCCCTCGCCAGTGCATTCACGCTCAGGGCCAGCGGGGAAAGGAACTCCTCGCGCAGGATCTCGCCGGGATGGATGGCCCGCATGCGGTTGTCGGTTGGCTTCATGGCGAATGCCTCAGTGGTAGTCAACAATTTCCAGGGATTCAGGGCCGCTGTCGGTCCAGATGAAACACAACCGCCACTGATCATTGATGCGCAGGCTGTGCTGCCCCCTGCGGTCACCAGCCAGCGCCTCCAACCGGTTGCCGGGCGGACTGCGCAGGAACGCCAGCGTCTGTGCCGAGTCGAGCATCTGCAGCTCGCGTTCCGCTGCCCGTCGAATCGGCAGCCAGGCGCGTAGACAGTGGCCTTCAAACAAGGCGCGGGTGTGCTTGCAGCGGAAGGACCGGATCATTCCGCGAAACGTATTACGCGAAACGGAATATACCAAGAGGCTGGATGTGCTGCCAGTCCCGGTTCGGCGATTCAGGTTTTCAATGGACGGATTGTGTCACGCCGCCGCCGGGCATGGCCCGGCGCTTCCCGAACGACGCCGGGCGACGCCCGGCACCGGGTTACTTGCGGGTGTAGTGCGCGACCAGTCGGTCGCCGAGCATCTGCAGCAGCTGCACCAGGATCAGCAGCACCACCACGGTGACCAGGGCCACGTCGGTGCGGTTGCGCTGGTAGCCTTCGCGCAGCGCCAGGTCGCCCAGGCCACCCGAACCGATCGCGCCGCCCATGGCGGTGAAGCCGACCAGGGCGACGGTGGTGACCGTAGCGGCCGCGATCAGGCCCGGACGGGCTTCGGGCAGCAGCACGCGAGTCACCAGCTGCCAGGTGGTGGCACCCATCGACTGCGCCGCCTCGACCACGCCACGGTCCACTTCGCGCAGCGCGGTTTCCACCAGGCGCGCATAGAACGGCGCCGCACCGATCACCAGCGCCGGCAACGTGCCGAGCACGCCGATCGACTGGCCCATCAACCACAGCGACACCGGAATCAGCACCACCATCAGGATGATGAAGGGCACCGAGCGCAGCAGGTTCACCACGATCGCCAGCACGCCATAGGCCAGCGGCCGGCGCTTCATCTGCGGCGCACCGAACACGTACAGCAGCACGCCCATCGGCAGGCCGATGGCCAGGGTGAGCGGCAGCGAGCCGGCCATCATCAGCAGCGTCTCGATGGTGGCCTTGCCGATATCCACCCACTTGTCCGCATCCAGGTGGCGGAAGAAACCTTCAGCAGTGGCGACGATCATCGGCGCAGTTCCTCAACGTGCACGCCGGCAGCCACGAACGCGGCCTGCGCGGCGGACTGGTCACCGCCCACCAGGGCGACCACCAGCTGGCCATACGGGGTGTCCTTGATCCGGTCGATACGGCCGGACAGGATGTTGTAGTCGACGCCGGTCTGCCGCGCCACGCTGCCCAGCAACGGCTCGTAGGTATCGCCGCCGAGGAAGGTCAGGCGCACGATGCGGCCACCGACCACGTCGAAATCACGGTGCAGCGTGCCCTCGTCCACATGCTCCGATTCGCTGACGAAGCGGCGCGTGGTCGGGTGCTGCGGGTGCAGGAAGACCTGCGTGACCGGACCGGTTTCCACCAGCTGCCCGGCATCCAGCACGGCCACGCGATCGCAGACGCGACGAATCACGTCCATCTCGTGGGTGATCAGCACGATGGTCAGGCCCAGCTCGCGGTTGATCTTCGACAGCAGCGACAGCACCGACGCGGTGGTCTGCGGGTCGAGCGCACTGGTGGCCTCGTCGCACAGCAGGATCTGCGGGCGGGTCGCCAGCGCCCGGGCGATGCCCACGCGCTGCTTCTGGCCGCCGGACAGCTGCGCCGGATACTTCGCCGCGTGGTCCTGCAGGCCCACGGTCTGCAGCAGCTCGGCCACGCGCGCGTCGATCTCGGCCCTGGCCATGCCGCCCAGTTCCAGCGGGAAGGCCACGTTGCCGGCCACGGTGCGCGAGGACAGCAGGTTGAAGTGCTGGAAGATCATGCCGATGCGCCGGCGCAGCGCGCGCAGCCCGTCGGCATCCAGCGCGGTGATGTCTTCGCCGCCGATCAGCAGGCGCCCACCGCTGGGTTCCTCCAGGCGGTTGATCATGCGGATCAGGGTCGACTTGCCCGCGCCGGAATGGCCGATGATGCCGAACACTTCGCCGGCCTCGATGGTCAGGTCCAGCGGTTGCAGCGCGCTGACTTGGCGGCCGGCAACGGCATAGGATTTGTGCAGGCGCTGGAACTCGATCACGGGCGTGGCTCACCGGCGGGGCGATGGAAGGGGCGTGCAGCCTACCAGCGCAGGCGGTTGCGCGCCTGCGCCTTGGGCCAGAATGTTATTCCTTTTGGTTCTAAGTCGCGTGTACCGGGGATGATGTCGGGGGTCAGTAGAGTCGAGCTTGCTCGACTGCTTTGCGTCCGGCCACCGAAGCAGTCGAGCAAGCTCGACTCTACGGGTGGTCCAGCGGCTTGGGCGGCTGCACCCGGTTCAGGCGCTCGCGGTGCAGCAGGTACAGGCCCGAGGCCACGATGATGGCTGCGCCGGCCCAGGTGTAGCCGTCGGGCAGCTGGCCCCAGAAGGCCAGGTCCCAGCCGATCACCCAGACCAGGCCGCTGTATTCCAGCGGCGCGATCATCGACGCCTCGCCCAGCTGGAAGGCGCGGGTCAGGGCGATCTGCCCCAGCGCACCGGCCAGGCCCATGCCGGCGATCAGCGGCGCATGGGCCAGCTGCAGCGGCACCCAGCCGGGCAATGCCAACAGGCCGGCCCCGATGGCCATGATGACCAGGAACCAGACCACCATCGACTGCGAGGTATCGGTGCGGGTCAGCAGGCTGACGGTGATCGCGGCGATGGCATAGGCCGTAGCGGCCGCCAGCACCATCAGGCCGGGGATGGAGATGAAACCATCCACGCCCGGCCGCAGCACCATGATCACCCCCAGCAGGCCGACGCCGATGGCCACCCAGCGCCGCGGCCCGACCCGCTCGCCCAGCAGCGGCACCGACAGGGCGGCGATCAGCAGCGGGGCCACGAAGTAGATGCTGTAGGCGGTGGATAGCGGCAGATCGCGCAGGGCGAACACGAAGCAGCCGATCATCGCCATGCCCAGGCCGCCGCGCAGCAGGTGCAGGCCCCACCGGCGGGGGATGAGCGAACGCGGGCCGGCGCTGGCCAGCACCCAGACCAGCACGAAGGGCAGCGAGGCGGCACCACGCAGGAAAGTGACTTCCAGCGACGGATAGCTGGCCGACAGCTGTTTCATGCCGGCGTCCATCAGCGAGAAGCAGGCCACGGCGGCGACCATCCAGGTCACCGCGCGAGAGGGGGAGCGTTGCGCGTTCATGGCCCATTATCGCCGACCGCGTGCCCGGCCGGCGCCGGGCATGGGCGCCGCGATAGAATGGCGGCCACTGAATTCCGCGGAGCCACGCCCATGCCTTCCTTCGACGTCGTGTCTGAAGTCGACACCCACGAACTGACCAACGCCATCGACCAGGCCAACCGTGAACTGGCCACCCGCTTCGACTTCAAGGGCGTGGAAGCCAAGTTCGAGCGCGAGGGCGATGTCATCAACCAGACCGCGCCGACCGAGTTCCAGCTCAAGCAGATGAACGACATCCTGCGCGCCCGCCTGGCCGCGCGCGGCATCGACGTGCTGAGCCTGGAGTTCGGCGACATCGAGACCAACCTGGCCCAGGCCCGGCAGAAGATCACCGTCAAGCAGGGCATCGAGCAGAAGATCGCCAAGAAGATCGCCGCTGCGCTGAAGGAAGCGAAGCTGAAGGTCGAAAGCCAGATCAACGGCGACAAGCTGCGCGTGCAGGGCAAGAAGCGCGACGACCTGCAGGACGCCATCGCCGTGCTGAAGGCCGGCAAGTTCGAGCTGCCGCTGCAGTTCAACAACTTCCGCGATTGATGGATGCCGCCGGGCATGGCCCGGCGCTACCCGGGGGATCGCGCGATTGATGACCCGGCGCGCCCCGGGCCGCCGCGGTAGCGCCGGGCCATGCCCGGCGGACTGCCCGCTTAATCGCGCAGCAGCTTGTACAGCGTGGTGCGCGAAATACCCAACTGGCGGGCGGCCAGGCTGAGATTGCCTTCGGCCGCCTGCGCCGCACGCCGTGCGGCTTCGCGCTGCTGCTGGCGCAGTGGCACGTCGGCCACGGCCACCGGTGCCGCTGCCCGGGTGCGCGGTGCACGCGGTGCACGCAGGTGCTGCAGGTAGACCGCACTGCCCTCGCCCAGCCGCACCCGATGCGCCGGCCCGGGCTGCAGCAGGCGGCGGCGCTGCGCCGCACTGGCGCCGGCAAACACCGCCTGCATCGACAGCAGCGGCAACGGCCCACGGCGCGGCAGGCCCAGCAGGCGGCGTGCCACGCGGTTGGCGGCGCGCAGCTGCCCGTCATCCTGCACCGCCAGCAGCCCCTGCAGCGGCGTGGCCAGCCAGCGCGGATCGTGCTGCACGGCCAGCAGGTGCACATCAGCCAAGCCCTGGAACAGCCGGTTCTCGCTGGCCAGCGCGGCCTGCCGGAAGTAGCCCTGCAGCAGCGCCGGATCACGCTCGCCCAGCCCAGTGATGTCGATCGCCCCACAGACCTGGCCATCGAGGTCATGCAGCGGCTCGCTCAGGCAGAACACCGGCGCGAAGCGCTGCAGGTAATGTTCGTTGCCGCGCACCAGCGCCGGCACATCGTCGGCCAGGCTGACCGCCGGCGCGGTGGTACCGATCTCGGCCTCACCCAACCGCCGCCCGACCTGGATCGGCCGCAGCAGCGGCGCATCTTCCAGGCCATGCGCCTGCTGCGCGATCACCAGGCCCTCGCGGTTGGCGCAGAACATCGTCCAGCCACGGCCGCCGAAGGCGGCCCACAGCTGTTCCAGCTCGGGCTGCACGCAGCGCGCAAGCCGCCGGTCTTCGGGATCGCGCAGGCGCAGGCCATCGCCCTGCAGCGGCGGGTAGTAAGGCTCCTGCCCCGGCTGCACGCCGGCCGCGCGTGAACGCTGCCAGGAATGCTGCAGCGGCAGCGGCAACACCGCCAAGGATCGTGCATCGCCTTCCGCGAACGCAGCGCGCGCGGCGACCAGCTGTTGTTGCCCGACTGTCGTGGCCATCATGGAAGCAGAGTACACCCGCGCATGCCATGCCCGCGTAGCCGTGCCGACCAACGGTCGGCACCCACCAACAGCAGAGGTGCCGACCAACGGTCGGCACCCACCAACTGCAGAGGTGCCGGCCAACGGTCGGCACCCACCAACTGCAGCCGTGCCGACCAACGGTCGGCACCCACCAACAGCAGAGGTGCCGGCCAGCGGCCGGCACTACCGGGGGTTATGCGGCGATCCGCAGGATCGGCTTCAGGGTGATGCCGCGCGTGCTGTCCTCGGCCGCCTGGTTGATCTGCTCCAGCGGATAGAACTTCACCAGCTTGTCGAACGGGAACCGCCCCTGCAGGAACAGCGTCACCAGCTGCGGGATGAACACCTGCGGCACGCTGTCACCTTCGACGATGCCGCGGATGCTGCGCCCGCCCAGCAGCAGGTTGTTCACATCGAAACTGGCCGTGGTGCCCAGCTTCGGCGCACCCACCACGCCCATCATGCCCAGCCCGCCCAGCGCCTCGATGCCGGCCGACAACACCTCCGGGCGACCGGTGGATTCCAGCGCGAAGTCCGCACCGCCACCGGTGATCGCACGCACCGCTTCCACCACATCGGTTTCGCGGCTGTTGACCACGTGGGTCGCGCCCAGTTCAAGCGCCAGCTCCAGGCGCGAAGGCACCACGTCGATGGCGATGATGGTGGTGGCGCCGGCCACCTTGGCCGCCATCACCGCACTCAGGCCCACCGCGCCGGCACCGTAGCTGGCGAAGCTGCTGCCCGAGCGCACCTTCAGCGAATTGAGCACCGCCCCGGCACCGGTCTGGATGCCGCAGCCCAGCGGGCCCAGCAGTTCCAGCGGCGCATCGTCGGGCACCTTGATCGCGTTGATCTCGCGCGCGATGGCGAAGGTGGCGAACGAGGACTGCGCGAAGAAATGATCGTGCAGCGGCTGGCCCTGCGCATCGGTGATGGCGGTGTGGCCATGGCCATCATCGCCACCGAAGTTGAGCCCGAAGAAATCCTTGCAATAGGCCCCGTGGCCACCGCGGCAGGGGTTGCAGTGGCCGCAGGCGCCGTAGGTCAGCACCACGTGGTCGCCCACCTTCAGGTCGCGCACGTTCGGGCCCACCGCTTCAACGATGCCCGCGCCTTCATGGCCGAGCACCGCCGGCAGCGGCACGGGGTAGTACTGGTCGCGCACGATCAGATCGGTATGGCACAGGCCGGTGGCCACCACCTTCACCAGCACCTCGTCGTCCTGCGGGCCGCGCAGCCGCGCCTGCTCGATGACGAAGGGCTGTTCCTTGCCGCGGACCACGGCGGCGGTGATCTCACGCGTTGCGGTGTTGTCGTTCATCGTGATGGTTCCTTCGATCAGATCGGGTAGGCGGGCGCTTCGCCCTTGACGGTCAGCCACTGCCACTGGGTGAACTCTTCCCAGTTGGCCGGGCCGCCGATGCTGGTGCCGTTGCCGGACGCACCGACGCCGCCGAAGGGATTGATCACTTCGTCGTTCACCGTCTGGTCGTTGATGTGCAGCAGGCCGGTGCGCAGGCGCTCGCCCAGCTTCAGCGCGCGGCCGACGTTGCTGGACACGATCGCCATCGACAGTCCGTACTCGCTGTCGTTGGCCAGCTGCACGGCCTGGTCGTCATCATCGAACGGCACCACCACCGCTACCGGCGCGAAGATCTCTTCGTTGAACGCTGGGTTGTCAGCGGCCACGTTGCCGAGCACGGTGGGCGCGAAGAACAGGTCCTGGTGGGTGCCGCCGGCTTCCAGCGTGGCACCGGCCTTCACCGCGTCGGCCACCACGCGGGCGGCATGGTCACGCTGGGTGGCGTTGATCAGTGGGCCGATCGCCACGTCTTCGCGTGCCGGGTCGCCTACCTTCAGCGATTTCGCCTTGGCCACCAGCTTTTCCAGGAATGCGGCATGGATCTTCCTGTGCACCAGTACGCGGCCGGTGGCCATGCAGATCTGGCCCTGGTGCAGGTACACGCCCCAGGCGGTATTGGCCACGGCCAGGTCGAGGTCGGCATCGTCGAGGATGATCAGCGAATTCTTGCCACCCAGTTCCAGCGAGACCTTCTTCAGGTGCTTGCCGGCCGCTTCGCCGACCTTGCGGCCTGCGGCGGTGGAACCAGTGAACTGGATCATCGCCACGTGCGGGTCGCTGGTCAGCGCGGCACCGGCGGCGCCATCACCAGGCAGCATGTGCAGCACGCCGGCCGGCAGCCCGGCCTGTTCAAACAGGCGCGCGATGACCGCACCGCCGCAGACCGCCGTGCGCGGATCCGGCTTGAGCACCACGGCATTGCCCAGCGCAATGGCCGGTGCCACCGCGCGCATGGCCAGGTACAGCGGGAAGTTGAACGGCGAAATGACCCCGACCACGCCCAGCGGGCGGCGGCGGGCCAGGTTCAGCCGGCCCGGTTCGGACGGCAGGATTTCACCGGTGCTGCGCGAAGGCAGCGCGGCCGCTTCGTGCAGCGCCTTGATGGTCACCTTGGCCTCGAAGCCGGCCTTGAGGCGGGTCGAGCCACTTTCGCGCACCAGCCAGTCCACCAGGGTGTCGATGTTGTCTTCGGCCAGTCGCGCGGCCTGGCGCAGCACCTGGGCGCGCTGTTCGTACGGGGCGGCCGCCCAGGCCTGCTGGGCCTGCGCCGCAGCGGCGGCCGAGGTGGCGACCTGGGCGGCGTCGGCCAGGCCGACCTCGCCGAGCGTCTGGCCGGTGGCCGGTTCGATCACCGGCTGGCGCTGGGTGGCGGCCTGCCACTGGCCGTCGAAGAAGGCGCCGGACCAGAGTTCGTCCGGCAGCCACGGGGAAGATGCAATCATGGGGTGTCCTCCTGTGTCGTGCGTCCATTGCACGCCTGGCCCGCGGCGCAGGCAATCGGCCATCGGTGCGATATCGGCAAGCGCTTGAATGGATGGGACTTTCCAGCATCGCTACTGTCCAGTGCGTGGACAGTGAACGCCGCGACGCCGGGCGACTGCCTACAATGGCGGCCCCCGCCAGCCGAAGCGCCCGCCATGACCGACACCGCCCTGCCCACCGACGATCCGATCGCCGCCACCCGCCTGTGGCTGGAGCGGATCGTGATCGGTCTGAACCTGTGCCCGTTCGCCAAGGCGGTGTACGTGAAGGACCAGGTGCGCTTCGTGCTCAGCGACGCCACCACGCCCGAAGCGCTGGTGGAACAGCTGGCCGAGGAGCTGGTGCTGCTGCGCGATACCCCGGCCGAGCAGATCGACACCACGCTGATCGTGCACCCGCAGGTGCTGACCGATTTCCTCGACTACAACGATTTCCTGGACAACGCCGACGCCGCCATCGAGGCGCTGGACCTGCAGGGCATCCTGCAGGTGGCCAGCTTCCATCCGGATTACCAGTTCGATGGCGTGGCCGCCGACGATGCCAGCAACTACACCAACCGCGCGCCCTTCCCCACCCTGCACCTGCTGCGCGAGGAAAGCGTGGAGCGCGCCGTGGACGCCTTCCCGGACCCGGACGTGATCGTCGAGCGCAACATCCAGACCCTGGACCGCATCGGTGTGGCCGGCTGGCACCGTCGCCTGCGCGGCGAAGACCTGTCATGAGCGCGGCCCCGCCCATCGCCGCGTGGCCGGCGGCACCGCTGCAGGGCAAGGTGGTGCTGATCACCGGCGGCGCCAACGGCATCGGCCGTGGCATCGCCCAGGCCGTGCTGGGTGCCGGTGGCCGCGTGCTCATCGGCGATCTGGACGTGGAAGCAGGCCAGGCCTGCCTGGACGAATGGCAGCGGGGCGACGATGCCGCGTTCCAGCGCCTGGACATCGCCGACGAAGCCAGCGTGCGCGCCTTCATCGGCGTGGCGCAGCAGCGTTTCGGCCGCATCGATGGCCTGGTCAACAATGCCGGCATCGCCGGCCCGCACGGCACCGTGCTGCAGGACATGGACTGGGACGAGTGGCAGCGGCGGCTGTCCTCGCTGCATGGCGCGTTCCTGTGCAGCAAGCATGCACTGCCTGCACTGAAGGCCAGCGCGGCCGGTTCGATCATCAACGTCGCCTCCACCCGCGCCTGGCAGTCCGAAGCGAACAGCGAAGCCTATGCTGCGGCCAAGGGCGGGCTGGTGGCCTTCACCCATGCGTTGGCGATCAGCGCTGGCCCCGCGGTGCGGGTGAACAGCATCAGCCCCGGCTGGATCGGCACCACGGCCTGGCAGGCGCCCTCGCGCCGGCATGCGCCGGACTATTCGGCCACCGACCACGGCCAGCACCCGGTCGGTCGCGTAGGCGAACCCGAAGATATCGGCGCACTGGCGGTGTACCTGCTGTCGCCGCTGTCCGGCTTCAGCACCGGCCAAGATTTCATCGTCGACGGCGGCATGACCCGGAAGATGATCTACGCCGAATGACCGCTGTGCGGTAGCGCCGGGCCATGCCCGGCGGCTCTTCCTGCAGGGCCGCGCTGCGCGCTCGCCGGGCATGGCCCGGCGCTACCGGATTCACCGCCTTTTTTTTGCATTTACGCCATGCCCGGATGGCGCAACAACGCATCGATCTGCGGCACGCACGTGTGAGGTAGCGCCGGGCCATGCCCGGCGGCTCTTCCTGCAGGGCCGCGCTGCGCGCTCGCCGGGCATGGCCCGGCGCTACCGGGATGCACCGTCTGTCGCGCCCGCGGTCGGTAGTGCCGGCCGCTGGCCGGCAGATGCGTGGATGGCGGCGACGTGCCAACCAAGGCAGGTTCCAGTAGATCCACGCCATGCGTGGATGACGCCAGAGCGGTTACGCCATGCCCGAATGGCGCAGCAACGCATCGATCTGCGGCGCGCGGCCGCGGAACGCCTTGAAATTCTCCGCCGCGGGGCGGCTGCCACCGCGCGAGAGGATCTCGTCGCGGAACCGCGCGCCGGTTTCAGCCAGTGCCTGCGGCGCTTCTTCAAACGCCGCATAGGCATCGGCGCTGAGCACCTCGGCCCACTTGTAGCTGTAGTAACCCGCCGCGTAGCCACCGGCAAAGATGTGGCTGAACTGGTGCGGGAAGCGATTCCAGGCCGGCGGATGGTTCACCGCCACTTCGCTGCGCACGCGGTCCAGCAGCGCCAGCACGCTGTCCTGCGCCGGTTCGAACTGGCTGTGCACCAGCATGTCGAACAGGCCGAATTCCAGCTGGCGCACGGTCGCCATGCCACTGTGGAAGTTGCGCGCGGCCAGCATGCGCTCGTACAGCGCGCGCGGCAGCGGTTCGCCCGTGTCCACGTGCGCGGTCATGCCCTGCAGGTGGTCCCATTCCCAGCAGAAGTTCTCCATGAACTGGCTGGGCAGCTCCACCGCATCCCATTCCACGCCGTTGATGCCGGCCACGCCCAGCTCGCCGATACGGGTCAGCAACTGGTGCAGGCCATGGCCCATTTCATGGAACAGCGTGGTCACTTCGTTGTGGCTGAAGGTGGCCGGCTTGCCGTTGGCACCGCGGCCGAAGTTGCACACCAGGTAGACCAGCGGCGTCTGCACGCTGCCATCGGCGCGCTCGCGGCGGTTGCGGCAATCATCCATCCACGCGCCACCGCGCTTGCCTTCGCGCGCGTACAGATCCAGGTAGAACTGGCCCACCAGCGCGCCCTGCGCATCGACCAGGCGGAAGAAACGCACATCCTCGTGCCACACCGGCGCGCTGTCGTCCTGCACGCGCAGGCCATACAGCTGCTCGATCACCGAGAACAGGCCGCCCAGCACCTTCGGCTCGGTGAAGTACTGCTTCACCTCCTGCTCGGAATAGCTGTAGCGCGCCTGCTTCAGGCGGTCGGCGGCGAATGCCAGGTCCCAGGCCTGCAGGCTGTCGATGCCCAGCTGCTCGCGGGCGAACTGTTCCAGCTCGGCGCGGTCCTTGCCGGCGAACGGCTTGGCACGGGTGGCCAGGTCACGCAGGAAGGCCAGCACTTCGGCCGGGTCCTGCGCCATCTTGGTGGCCACCGAGTAATCCGCGTACGAGGCAAACCCCAGCAGTGCGGCCAGTTCCGCGCGCAGGGCGAGGATGCGGTCGATGTTGCCACCGTTGTCCAGCGCTTCGTCGCCGAATTCGGATGCACGCTGCGCGCTGGCACGGTACAGGATCTCGCGCAGGTCACGGTCCTCGCCCCAGGTCTGCACGGGCAGGTAGCACGGCATCTGCAGGGTCAGCTTCCAGCCGGTCTTGCCGTCTTTTTCGGCGGCGGCACGCGCAGCGGCCTTGACGTCGTCCGGCACGCCGGCCAGGCGCGCTTCGTCTTCCACGATCAGCGACCAGGCATCGGTGGCGTCGAGCACGTTCTGCGAGAACTTCGCCGACAGCGCCGACAGCTCCTCCTTGATCGCAGCAAAGCGCTGCTGGGCGTCGGCGTCCAGTTCGGCACCGCCCAGGCGGAAATCACGCAGGGTGTTGTCCAGCACTTTGCGCCGGGCCTCGTCGAAGCCGGCCGCGTCCGGGCTGGCGGCCAGTGCCTGGTACTGGCGGTACAGCGCCAGGTTCTGGCCCAGCGCGCTGGCGAAGCGGGTGACCCGCGGCAGGTTGCTGTTGTAGGCCTCGCGCAGTTCGGGGGTGTTGACCACGCCCTGCAGATGGCCGACCAGGCCCCAGGCGCGCCACAGGCGCTCGGTGGCATCGTCCAGCGGGGTCACGAAGGTCTCCCAGCGGACCGGCTGCACCTGCTCGGCGGCGCTGACGGCGGCTTCGGCCTCGGCCAGCAGCACATCCAGCGCCGGCCCCACGTGCTCGGGGCGGATCGCCTCGAAGCGCGGCAGGCCGGAAGCATCGAGCAAGGGGTTGGCAGCGGTCACGGCAGGTCTCCAGGTTACGGGCCCGGCAGGCGGGCAGCCCTGTCGATATGGCGCTGGCGCGGCCGCCAGACAAGGGGGTGGGAGAGGTTACGGGCGCTTCCAGTAGATCCACGCCATGCGTGGATGGAGCTTTCCACGGAACCCCGGCATTCACGTCGGCCTTACGGGCCCGCGCCGAAGCTGGCGGTGCGGGGGAGACCGCAGCGGTACGTCACGAGGAGGCCCCACATGGAAGGTCTGGCTCCAAGCACCACCGCTTCATCCGCCCGTTCGCTGGCCTTGACGGCCACCACGGACGAGCTGTCATGGATCGCCGCGCTGTGCGATGCCGGTGACGATGCGCCGCGCCACCTGGCCCAGCTGAAAGCCCTGCAACGCCAGGGCGGCCGGCTCAGCGAAACGCAGGAATGGTATCCGTTCGAAGTGATCGAACGCGGTGCCAGCCGCCTGCAGCCCGGGCACGAGCGCGAGTTCGTGATCTGCGTGCTGCTGTGGCTGAAGGCGCTGGCCCAGGGCCGCGCCAGCGTGCTGGACCCGCACCTGCACCAGGACGACCGCGCGATGGACATCGAGGCGTTGCCCGACGCACTGCGCGACATCCTGCTGGATGCCTACATGGATGCGGGGTACTGAGCGCCGAGGGGCCTGTGACCGGTGACCGGTGACCGGTGACCGGTGACCGGTGACCGGTAGAGTCGACTGTTAGTCGACTATCGCGTGCAACGCGGGATTTTCGCGGTCTGAGCAGAGAGCAGTCGACTAACAGTCGACTCTACCGGTCGAGGCTCGTGCAGCCGGCCGCGTTACAACGCTTCCAGGCTGCACCACGGCAGCGCGGGCAGGCCCTGCCCGGCCACGGCTGCGGCCAGCTGCGCGTCGGCACCGTCCACATCGATGCCCTGCCGGCCATACCACGCCGGGTCGTAATAGCTGTGCGCGTAGCGCTCGCCGGCATCACACAGGATGCTGACAATGCTGCCCTGGTGGCCGGCCTCGCGCATCCACTGCGCCGCCTGCAGCACGCCGATGAAATTGGTGCCGGTGGAACCGCCGACACGGCGGCCGATCTGGCGGCTGACATGGCGCATCGCCGCCAGGCTGAGTGCATCGGGCACCTTCACCATCGCATCCACGCTGGTCGGGATGAAGCTCGATTCCACCCGCGGCCGGCCGATGCCTTCCACCCGCGAACCGCCGCTGCAGGTCAGCCCGCGCCAGTCCGGCTCGCCCGCCACGGCGGCCTGGTAGCCGTCGAAGAACACCGATACTTCCGGGTCCGCGCAGAGGATGCGCGTGTCGTGCCGGCGGTAGCTGACGTAACGGCCGAGCGTGGCCGCGGTGCCACCGGTGCCGGGGCTGCACACGATCCACTCCGGGATCGGGCTGGGCTCCTCGGCCATCTGCTTGAAGATGGACTCGGCGATGTTGTTGTTGGCGCGCCAGTCGGTGGCCCGCTCGGCATAGGTGAACTGGTCCATGAAGTGGCCGCCGGTCTCGCGGGCCAGCCGTTCCGAATCGCAGTTGAGGTCGCAGGCGCGCTCGACCAGGTGGCAACGGCCGCCGTGGAATTCGATCGCGGCGATCTTCTCCGGCGAGGTCGTGGCCGGCATCACCGCAATGAACGGCAGGCCCAGCAGGCGCGCGAAGTAGGCTTCGGACACCGCGGTCGAGCCGCTGGAGGCCTCGATCACCGGCCGCCCCTCGCGCAGCCAGCCATTGGCCAGCGCGTACAGGAACAGCGAGCGTGCCAGCCGGTGCTTCAGGCTGCCGGTGGGGTGGCTCGATTCATCCTTGAGGTACACGTCGATACCCTCGAACCCGGGCAGCGCCAGCGGGATCAGGTGGGTATCGGCGGAACGGTTGAAATCGGCTTCGATCTTGCGGATGGCGGCGGCCACCCATTCACGCTGCGACATGGCGGGCAATCGTTGTCAGGACGGAACGGTGCGATCCGTCCATTGTACGTCGCAGTGCCGTCAGGTGGCGGCCGGTAGAATGGCCCCATCCGGCCAACACGGCCCTGTCTGAAGGACCTTCCCCCATGACCCTTCCCGCCCTGCGCGATATCCCCGGCGTGGCTGCCCAGGCCCCGGCCGAAACCCACGGCTTCGTGTTCAACCACACCATGCTGCGGGTCAAGGACATCACCGCCTCGCTGGACTTCTACACCCGCGTGCTCGGCTACCAGCTGATCGACAAGCGTGATTTCGCCGAAGCCCAGTTCAGCCTGTACTTCCTGGCCTACGTGCCGGCCGGCGTGGCCGTGCCGGAGGACGATGCCACCCGCCGCGTGTGGATGGCCGGCCTGCCGGGCGTGCTGGAGCTGACCCACAACCACGGTACCGAGACCCAGGACGGCCCGGTCTACCACGACGGCAACAGCGATCCGCGCGGCTTCGGCCACATCTGCGTGTCGGTGCCGGAACTGGAAGCGGCCTGCCAGCGCTTCGAAGACCTCGGCGTGCCGTTCCAGAAGCGCCTGACCGATGGCCGCATGAAGAACATCGCCTTCATCAAGGACCCGGACGGCTACTGGGTCGAGATCATCGCCAACGCCTGACCGGCCGCGCCAGGCGCTCGCCGGGCATGGCCCGGCGCTACCACAGCGGTCCCCTTCTTGTAGAGGTACGCATGGAAACGATGGAACTGCATCGCGGGCGCCTGATCGATCATCTGCAGATGGTGGTGCGCGACCTGGCCGCCAGCCGCCGCTTCTATCAGGCGGTGTTCGACAGCATCGGCATTCCCATTGCCGGTGAAGGCCCGGACTATTTCTGGGCCGACGAGCTTTTCATTTCCACCGCCAGCAGCGACGCCGCCGCCGGCCAGCTGACCGGCCGCCACCACTTGGCCTTCCAGGCACGCGATGCGGCCACGGTCGATGCCTTCCACGCCGCTGCCCTGGCCGCCGGCGGCACCGACAACGGCGCACCGGGCGAACGCCCCTACCACCCGGGCTACTACGGCGCCTTCGTGCTCGACCCGGACGGCAACAACATCGAAGTGGTCTACCACGGCCCAGCCACGTACAGCGCGGATTCGGTGAAGGTCAGCTTCTGAGTCCAGCGCTCCGCGCTCGCCGGGCCTGGCCCGGCGCTACCCACCAGAAAAACCGGGCAGTGCCCGGGGCCAACAACGAAGAAGCCGGGCAGTGCCCGGCTTCGTTCGTCCTGCGTGGCTGCCTCAGTGGGCCGCCATGTAGATGTCCTGCAGCACGGCTTTTTCCAGCTCCAGCTCGCCCAGCACGTTCTTCACGATATCGCCCAGGCTGAGGATGCCGATCAGGCGGTTGCCATCGGTGACCATCAGGTGGCGGCGGCGCGAGTAGGTCATCAGGGACATGGCCTGCTTCAGCGTGGCCTCCGGCGCGATGCCTTCCAGGCCGGTGGTCGGCACGGTGGAAATCACCCGGCGGCCGGCCTGCGGGCCGTCGTCGGCCAGGCTGCGCACGATGTCCTTCTCGGAGATGATGCCGACCGGCACCTCGTCCTTCATCACCACCAGGGCAGCGATTCTATTCGCGCTCATCTTGTGGGCGGCGGCACCGATGGTGTCTTCCGAATCGATGGTGATGACAGCTTCTTTCTTGGATTGCAGGAGTTCGCGGACGTTCATTCTTGTTTCCTGGTGCAGGTCACTGAAGTCAAAAAAGTGTGCTCTTCCGAATCGCCCCCTCCCCGGGAACAGACCTTTCAGCGCACGTCTGGCGCACGGGGTGGCCGCAGGACTGCATCGGCCAGCACGGTGCTGCAACGCGAACGAGGCCGGTGAAGGGCAACCCGCAGGGGCCTCGGACGATTCGATTCTACGACTGCCCTGCCCGGCCACTACCGGCACCGATGGGACGCTTCGTCGTGGAACCTGTCGACGATTCCGAGAATCGCACCCGCGGCAAAACCGGCGCTGAATACAGCGCTTTCAAGCGGCTCAAGTTCGCCGCCGCGCGGCCGACGCACGCGCAACCGCCTGACCGTGCAAAGTCAGGCCGGTCCGGGCAGGCCGTCAGGCGGTATGTGCGGCCGGCGGTGCCGGCGGCGGCAGCGGCCGCGCGCGGGTGGCCCACCAGCACAGCAGCGAACCAGCGGTGACGCAGGCCACGCCCTGCACGAAGCCCATGCCCGGCTGCAGCGACAGCCACACGCTGCTCCACAGCACCGACAGCACCGGCGCGAAGTAGGAGAAGATCGCCATCGAGGTGACATTGCCGTGCTGCAGGCCATGGTTCCAGCACGAGTAGGCGGTGGCGGTCAGCAGGCCGAACACCGCCACCTGGGCCAGGCCGCCCCAGTGCAGGTGCAGCGGCGGCGCATCGCCCAGCGCGTACTTCAGCCACAGCACCACGGCGGTGGCGACCATGAACAACGGCACCGCATTGCGCGAGCCACCGATGCGCTTGGTCACCACCGAATAGGTGGCCCACATGCACGAGGCCGCCAGCGCCAGCGCGTACGCCAGCGGGTTGCTGCGCAGGTTGGCCAGCAGCATCGCTGGCGACCACGCGCCTTCGCCGGTGATGACCAGCACCACGCCCAGCAGGCACAGCACGGTGGCCGGCAGCAGCAGCCAGTTGCCGCGCTGCATGCGGGTGAGCACGGTCAGCAGCACCGTCAGGCAGGGCCACAGGTAATTGATCATCACCAGTTCCAGCGCCTGCCCACGGTGGTGGGCCATGCCGATGGACAGCGACAGCGAGATCTCGGTGCCGATGAACAACGCACCGCCGATCAGCAGGTAGCGTCGCGGCAGCTGCGAGGGGCGCGGCACGCCCAGGATGAGCGCCGAGAACACCGCGGCAGCGGTGAAGACCAACGCCGCGCCACCGACCGCACCGAAGATCTCGGTGATCGTGCGCAGCATGCCCAGGACCGGGCTCCACAGCAGCACGGCGCTGGCGCCGATGAGGGTGGGAAGATGGGGTGACGCGGAGGCGCGCAGGGCGCGGAAGCCGTACATGGGGGCGACGACAACTAAGGGCGTTTCGGTTGAAAGGCACGCGCAGCGATGCGCCCGGCCCCGACAGCGGGACAGGCAGGTCATGCGGACGCGTGGGTCCTGGGGAGTGCGCTGGTCCGTAGCGACGTCCCCGGAACGCCCCGGCACTGTGCGTTGCAGGGGGGTACGGCGGGAGGCGGGTTACAGCAGCCGACTGGCCGAGGCGGATTGTACGCCTTCGATGCTGCGCCGCAATATGGCGCTGTTCATGCAGGTGGCTTTGCGTAGAATTCCCGGCCTGCACGCAAAGGAATGACTGCAATGACGCTGTCCCCCACCCGCACATTCGCCCCGATCATCGCTGCCCTGCTGGCCATGCCGGCGGCACAGGCCGCCACCACCATCGACGCGGCGCACTGGCAGAAGCTGGCACCGACCCTGCAGGCCGCGCTGGAATGCCGCGCCGACCCGGACGCCGCCGCCAAGGCCCTGGCAGGCCTGTCCAGCAAACTGGATGGCACCGACGAACCGATCAAGCCGCCGGTGCCGTTCACCGTGTTCGGCCTGCACGTCCGCTCGGTGTCGGTCTACATCGATCCCGATGGTGAACTGGGCGCCAGCTACACCGCCCAGCTCTCGGCCAACGCCGCCGCGGTACGCACCGCCTCCAAGCTCGGCCGCAAGCCCGAGCGCGATACCAGCATGGGTGTGCTGTCGATCGCCCAGGACGGCTCGGCACAGCTGACCTGCCTGGTCTATGGCGGCTACGACGAGCGCGGCTACCAGGAACCCTGAGGCACCTGCCAGGCGCGCGCCGGCTCCGTCACAGCGGGGCTGGCGCGTGCAACGCTGCACGCGCGCACAGCGACAGCTGCGCTATCGCGGAACCCGCCGCCTGCAGGAAGTCCTCTACCTGCGGGTGCAGCGCGCAGCCGCCGTTGTACGCCTCCTCAAGGCGCTTTCCTTCGTCGGCCAACGCAATCAGACCGGTCACCGCCAGTCCACCGGTGATGCGGTGGATGCGCCGGCACGCTTCCTGTGCATCCCCCGCCCGCAGTGCCTGCCGAAGGGCGGGCGCGTCCTCCCCGAACGCGACGGCGAGAACATCGACCATCTGCACGGCCACCGCCGCGCCCCCCAACTGGCGGCAGAGCGCCTGCCAGGCATGGTCCGCCGCAGCCTGCAGCTCGCCTGGGGCATCGGTGTTGCAGGCGTGCCCCCCGAGCGGCTGCATCCGGCCCGATGACGGCCCAGCCCCCTCGCCCTCCAGAAGCCGCATCATCGTGGAACGAAGCGCCGCGATATCAAACGGCTTCAGCAGCACACCGTCCGCCCCGGCCGAAGTGCATGCCTGCATGACCGCGTCGGACGTGCTGGCCGTCATCGCCACCATCGGCAGCCGCGCCATGGCTGCATCGTCCGACCCGCGCACGGCCCGCATCAGCGCATAGCCATCCATGCCGGCCATCTGGCAATCGGTCAGCAGCAGATCGATGTCGCCCGCGCGCTTCAACCTCTCCAACGCCTGCGCACCGTCGGCGGCCACAACAACGTCCTGGCCCAGGATATCCAGCCGGTACTGCATCATCAGCCGGTTCGCGGCATCGTCTTCGGCCACCAGCACGCGCCAGCGGCGGGGCATGGGCGGCGTCGCTTCCCCCGGGTGCTCCCCGGCCTGCCGCTGTGCCGGCGGCACCTCGAGGACGAAGCTCACCTCGGTGCCCCGGCCGAGCGCACTGTTGATGACCACGGTTCCGCCCATCAACTCGACCAGGCCCTTTACGATCGCCAGGCCCAGGCCGGTGCCACCGTGCTCCCGTGCCGTGGCAGCGGTAGCCTGCACGAAGGGCTCCAGCACACCCTGCAACTGTTCAGTGCTCATGCCGATGCCGGTATCGGCAACGGCAAAGCGCAGCCGCTGCGTCGCTTCCCCGGGCCGCGGCGCAAGCACGTCAACGGACAGGTCAATGGAGCCCTGCGCCGTGAACTTCGTGGCATTGCCCACCAGGTTCAACAGGATCTGGCGCAGCCTCAGCTCATCCAGCAGGTACGCCGGCGCAAGGTCACGATCAATCCGGATGTTGAGCTCAACGCCCTTGCGCCAGATGTCAGGCTCCATCAGTTCGCCGATGCCCGACATCAGCGCGGTCACATCGGTCGCGGCCGGATTGAGCTGCATGCCACCGCCCTCCAGCCGCGAAACATCCAGCACATCGTCCAGCAGCAGCCGCAGGGTGCGGGTGGCCTCGCCGACGATGGCCAGGATGTCCGTCTGGTCCGGCGTCAGTTCCGTGCCATCCAGAATTTCGACCATGCCCATGATGGCGCTCATCGGGGTACGGATCTCGTGGCTCATCGTCGCCAGGAACCCGGCCTTCGCCTCGGCCGCCCTTTCCGCCAGCGCCCTGGCCCGTTCCAGCTCGACCTCGGTGTCCTTGCGCCGCTGCACCTCGCGTGCAAGCCGCACCTGGTTCCAGCCCTGCACCAGGATGGCGGTCAGCAGGATGCCAAGCACCGGTACCAGCCAGCGCCAGAGCGTGGCCCAGTCCACCCCGTTGCCGTAGCTCACCGCAATCCACTTGCTGCGCAGATCCTGCTTCTCCCCTGGATCCATCTGCGACAGCATGCGATCCATCACCGCCACCAGCGGCGCATGCCGGCGCTGCACCGCGAAACTCAGCTCGTCGGAGAGCCCGGTCGTGGCCACCACCTCCAGTTGCCCCGAATGCCGGGCGCGGATCACCGCGTCGATGGCGGCCAGGTTGCCAACATAGACATCCGCACGCCCCGCAACGACGTCCTGGAGGCCGCGCTCCGTACTCGGCACCGGCACCACCCGCGCCCGTGGTGCAACCGACTGCACGTACCCGGCAAGCCGCTCCGGGTCGGACGAAGCAACGCGCAACCCGTTCAGATCGCTCAGCGAACGGACGTCGACCCCATCCCGTGCAGCGACGACCACGTTGGCGACCGTTGCAAAGGGTTGGCTGTAGATCCAATCCTCGCCAAGCCACGTGCCATCACGCGGCACGGCCACCACCACGTCGACGGCCTCGTCGCGTATCGCCTCGCGGATGTCGTCCCACGGCGCCGGCTGCACCGGGCTGAACTGAGCGCCGATCACCCGCAGCTTGCGAAGGTATTCGCTGGCCAGCCCCGAGGGGCGCCCGGTCCTGTCGGCAAACGCAATCGGCGCAAAATCGCTGGGCCACCCCACGCGCAACGTGTGGCGCATCGCCTGCACTTCCTCGGCACTCAAGGCGAATTCGCCCCGTTCGTTCCAGGCAAGCGGGGCCAGCCAGCGGTCGCGGTACGCCTGCCGCTCGGCAGCGCTGAGCGAACCGAGCGCCTCATTCAAGGCTTCCACCAGCGGCTGCTTCGCATTGGGCACCGCAAAATGCAGCAGATCGTTCGGCAGCCCACTCGGTCGTATCAGCGCCAGCGCCTGGAAGCGCGGGTTCTGCAGCAGGCGCGTTGCCACCTGCGCGTCGCCCAGGAAAACATCAGCGCTTCCCTCGGCGACCAGTTCCATCGCCTCCAGGGGCGCTGAAACGCCGATGTGCACAGCCTGCGGAAACCGCTTCTTCGCATATTCTTCCGTTGCAGCACCCGCCGTGGTCACCAGACGCACGCCCACCAGCGCGGGGTCGGCGCGCAGCTGGGGGTCATGGGGGTACGCGATCAGCCCGACCGGGGCCTCTGCATAGGGGTCCGTGTAGACCAGGCAGCGGGTGCGGCTGGCGCTCAACGAGACGTTCATCAGCACGTCGACACGGCCTGAGCAGGCGGCAGCCAGAAGCTCCTGGAAACCACTGAACCGCTCGAATCGAAGCGTCAGCCCCAACCGCTTCGCCAGATTGGCAAGCAGCTCTGGCGAAAGTCCTGCGGGCTGACCGTCTTCCACACTCTCGAACGGAGGCCAGTTCCCCACGAACCCCACCACCACCACCGGCCGCTCGGCAATGAACCGCTGTTGGGCAGGGCTGAGGTGTATGGCCGAAGAGGCGTGGCCGCCGGCAGCAGAGGGTTCTTCACCGCGCGCACCCGCAGGTGGTGCAAGCACGCACAGCAGGAACAGGGCAGCAAGCGCCGCCACAAGTCTCCGGGTCAAGCCAGTTTTCTCCTTGCTGGGGTAGATGGACGGTCACCGCTGCCGGCACGGCAGTCAGCCGGTGCGGACGCCCCCTCGCAGCGATCTCAGATAGGTATAGAGCTGCATGGTGTCGACCAGGCCCAGCTTCTTCATCGCACTGGTCTTCTGCTTGCTGATGGTCGCCACGCTGCGCGAGCTGCGCGCGGCAATGGCCGTGACCGAAAGGTTGTTTGCGAGCTGCCTGAGCACGTCGATCTCGGCCTTGGTCAATTCCGCTTCGGGAAGCGAGACGTCAGGGATCAGGTCTTCACCCTGGAAACTTTTTCCGACATGCGTACCGGCACGTTCCACATTGCGCAGCGCCTCGAGCAGCTCATCAACTTCGTCGCGCTTGGACACCACGCCACTGACGCCCAGCCCGACCAGGGCATCGACGATCACCGCGCTGCCCGAAATCGTCAGCACCACCACCCTCACTCTTGGGTAGCGGCGCCTGAGCAGCTTGATCAGGGCCAGGCCGTCCGTGGATCCCGCCTGCGCCATGCTCAGATCCGTGATGACCAGATCCGCAGATTCCGCCTCGATGGCCTCGACCAGATCCCGGCCGTTTGCGACCTCCGCCACCACATCGCACCGCCCCCAGATTTCCGCAACCAGTTTCATTCCAAGACGCGCGGCAGGGTGATCATCAGCAACGACAACTCTGTACACGGCGCTCTCCCTAGGCACGTTCCAGCGGTGCTGCAACCTTCTTCCCAGTGGCGCAATAATTCAATGCAACTACTTGGATATTCGCTTTTTGCGACACAGTTCCGGAACTGTCGTCGCAGTCGGTGCAGCGCCATTGACTCCTGTAGAGCCGAGCCTACGCTCGGCTGCATTCGCTTCTGTAGAGCCGAGCCTATGCTCGGCTGCACGTGACAAGCCGAGCATGGGCTCGGCTCTACATATTTGTCGCAATCAGCACGTTCTGACAGCTTTCGCAGTTTTGCTGCAAGCATTCGTATTTTTTCTATTTTGAAACTTTCCTCATTGGCAGCACGGGCGCCCAGTGCGAATCATGTACCGCCACCGAAAACGGGTGGCACGGGCTTGCAATCCCGTTAGGTTGATGTGTTGGTTACGCTTGCCTGCCGGCGTCGCCCATCCCCTGTGGGTGGCGTCGGCAGGCATTCTGCCCGCGACTATGGCGGGCGGTGCGTGGGGGCCTCGTGCCCGCCGGCGTTTGCATCAGCCTCCGGTATTGCAACCACGCACCGTCCGCCGCCCTCGCTGTCAAGCAGGGTGGCTTCTCTTTGCCGCATGCATAAGGAAGCCTCCATGAGCACTACACGTTACCCCTACCTCTTCGCCACCCTGGGCGAGGCCGCCAACACGCTGCCCGATGAACTCGCCCAGCCGTTGGAAACCACCCTTGCCGCCCAGCAGTCCGCAGAAGGCGTCACCCTGCTGGGCAGCCTGCAGCGCATCCGCCAGGTGGAAGGCGCCGATGGCCAGCCGCTGCGGCGCAGAGGGCGCAACACCGGCCAGTGCATGGCGCTGGCGCGCATCAACCGGGCAAACGCCGGGCTGACCGTGCTGCTGGAGCTGCTGCACGCCAGCGAGCGCGTGCGCGAGGACGGCGATGAGGCGCAGCAGATCGGCAACGACGTGCGCGAGGGCCTGCTGCTGGCCTGCCGTGGGTTGTCTGAGTATGTGGATGAGCAGGTGCAGGTGGCCTGAGGCATTCCGCCGGGCGCGGCCCGGCGCTACCGGATGCAATTCCGCCGGGCATGGCCCGGCGCTACCGGATGCAATTCCGCCGGGCATGGCCCGGCGCTACCGGATGCAATTCCGCCGGGCGTGGCCCGGCGCTACCTGTAGATTCCTGTAGAGCCGAGCCTATGCTCGGCTGAGGTGTCTGTACGACATGCAGCCGAGCGTGGGCTCGGCTCTACAACGGGTCGGCGCTATCGACGCCCAAACGTACGCATGACGATCACGAAGAACAGCGGCACGAACACCAGCCCCAGCAAGGTGCCCACCACCATCCCGCCCAGCACGCCGGTGCCGATGGCCCGCTGCGCGCCCGACCCTGCGCCGCTGGCCAGCACCAGCGGCAGCACGCCCAGCCCGAAGGCCAGCGAGGTCATGATGATCGGCCGCAGGCGGTCGCGTACGGCGTGCAGCGTGGCGTCGATCAGCTCAGCACCGTTCTGCAGATGCTCCCGCGCGAAGGCGACGATGAGGATGGCATTCTTGCTGGTCAGGCCCACCGTGGTGAGCATGGCCACCTGGAAGTAGATGTCGCGTTCCAGCCCGGCAACCGTGTTGGCCAGGACCGCCCCGAGGATGCCCAAGGGCGCAACCAGCAACACCGCCGTCGGCACTGCCCAGCTCTCGTACAGGGCGGCCAGGCACAGGAACACGACCACGATGGACAGCGTGAAAAGCAGCAAGGCCTGGGCGCGCGACTCCTGCTCCTGCACCGCCGCGCCGGTCCACTCCAGGCTGAACCCTGCGGGCAGGTCTGCCGCCAACCGCTCGATTTCCGCCATCGCCCGCCCCGATGCAACGCCCGGCGCCGGCTCACCCTGTATCTCCATGGCGGACACACCACTCTGCCGCTCCAGACGTGGCGATGCGTGCGACCAGTCCGCGCGCGCAAACGATGCGAAAGGCACCATGCTGCCCTGCGCGTTCTTCACCGACCACAGGTTCAGATCGTCCTTCTTCATGCGGAAGGGCGCATCCGCCTGCACGTACACACGCTTGGTGCGGCCACGGTCCACGAAATCGGCCACGTAGCGCCCACCCCACGCCGCACTGAGGGTGCCCAGTGCGTTGGCCGGGTCCAGGCCATGGGAGCGCGCACGGGCGGTGTCCACGTCGATCTTCAGGGTGGGCGCGTCTGCCATGCCGTTGGCGCGCATCCGGGCGAGCGCTGGATTCTCTGCGGCGGCGGCGAGCAGCTGGTCACGTGCTGCTGCCAAGGCCGCATGCCCGTGCCCCGCGTCGTCCTTCAGGAAGAAGCTGAAACCGGAGACCTCGCCCAGGCCGGGCACGGGCGGCGGCGAGAGCACGTACATGCTGGCGTCGCCGTGCCTGGCCAGGGCCTTGGATGCGCGGGCCACAATGGCATCGGCCGAATCTGCCGCCGGTCGCTCGGACCAGTCCTTCAGGCGCAGGAACGCCAGGCCCGAGTTCTGCCCCATGCCGGAGTAGTTGTAACCGGCGACGGTGAACATCGATTCGACCACGGGATCTTCCTGCAGGAAGTAGTTCTCCACGAACGCGAGCGCGTCCTGGGTTCGCGACAGCGTGGAACCCACCGGCGTCTGTACCAGCACCACCAGCGTGCCCTGGTCTTCGTTGGGCAGGAACGAGCTGGGCAGGCGCACGAACAGCACGGTCATCACCGCACCCAGTGCCAGGAAGGCCAGCAGGAAGCGCCGGGGCCGGGCAAGGACTCCACCGACGCCGCGCTGGTAGGCCGAACTGGCGCTGTCGAACCGCCGGTTGAAGGCGCCGAACAGCCGCCCAAGCACGCCGGCCTGCACGGCATGCCCAGCGCCGTGGGCAACGGGCTTCAGCAACGTGGCGCACAGTGCCGGGGTGAGGATGATCGCCACGATGACCGACAGCGCCATGGCAGAGACCAGCGTGGCGGTGAACTGCCGGTAGATGACACCCGTGGCCCCCTGCATGAAGGCCATCGGCACGAATACGGCCGACAGCACCACGCCAATGCCCACCAGAGCGCCGGTGATCTGGTCCATCGACTTGCGCGTGGCATCGCGTGCCGAGAGCCCTTCCTCGGCCATGATGCGCTCGACGTTCTCCACCACCACGATGGCATCGTCCACCAGCAGGCCGATGGCCAGCACCATGGCGAACATCGTCAGCATGTTCACCGAGAAGCCTAGGAACGCCAGAATGCCGAACGTGCCCAGCAGCACCACCGGCACGGCAATGGTGGGGATGAGGGTCGCCCGCAGGTTCTGCAGGAACAGGTACATCACCACGAACACCAGCACGACCGCTTCCAGCAGGGTCTTGACCACACCCTTGATGGACAGCCGTACAAAGGGCGTCGTGTCATACGGAACCACCGCCTTCACCCCCGCCGGCGTGCCCGGGCCCAGTGCTTCCACCGCCTTGTCGATGGCCGCGCGGGTTTCAAGCGCGTTGGCGCCCGGCGCAAGCGAAATGCCGATGCCGGCGGCGGGCTTGCCGTTCAGTCGGTTGCCGAAGTCGTAGCTCTCCGCACCCAGTTCAATGCGCGCCACATCGCCCAGCCGCAGTACGCCACCGTGCTCTTTGCTGCGGATGACGACCTGGGCAAACTCGGCCGCCGTGCGCTTGGGGGACGCACCTTCAATGAACGCGCTCAACTGCTGTTCCTGCACCGCGGGCGCGCCGCCGATCTCACCCAGCGGCACCTGCAGGTTCTCCGCGCCGATGGCGCTGACCAGTTCATCGACCGACAACTGGTAGCGGTCCATCTTCACCGGGTCCAGCCAGATACGCATCGCGTACTTGCCGCCAAACTCACGCACCTGCCCTACCCCGGGCACCCGCCGGATGGCGTCGGCTACGGTGGAGCCCACGTAATCCGAGACGTCGGCTTCATTCATCCGCCCGTCTTCAGAGACGAAGGCCAGCATCTGTAGATAGCCGCCGTTCGACTTGGTCACCGCCAACCCGCGGCGTTGCAGCGCCTCGGGCAGCGAGGGCATGGCCAGCTGCACCCGGCCCTGCACCTGGGTCTGCGCCTGGTCCAGGTCGATGCCGTTCCTGAAGACCACGTTGATCATCGCGTAGCCGCCGTACGAGTAGCTCTGCGATGAGAAGTGCAGCATGCCGTCCAGGCCCGCCAGCTGCTGTTCCACCACCTGCACCACGGTTTCCTCGATGACGCTGGCCGACGCACCGGGGTAGATGCCGGTAATGGTGATGGTGGGTGGTGCAACGTCCGGGTACATCGCGACCGGCATGCGCACCAGGGCCAAGCCGCCCACCAGCATGATCAGCAGCGCGATGACCCAGGCAAAGATGGGGCGATCGATGAAGAAACGTGCCATCAGCCTTCAGCGCCCCGCGCGGGCGCGCTTGCTTCCACCGGGGTGATGCGGATGCCCGGCTGCAGCTTGTGCTGGCCCTGCACCACCACGCGCTCGCCGGCCTGCAGGCCGTCTTCCACCAGCCAGCGCTCGCCCAGCGCCCGGCCCAGCTGGACGGCACGGTTGGTGACCGTGCCCTCACCGTCGACCACCATGACGTGCGTCTTGCCGGTGGCATCGCGCGAGACGGCCTGCATCGGCACCAGCAGCGCATCGCGGCGCACGCCGGCGCCGATGGAGGCCGATACGTACATGCCCGGAAGCAGGACGCCATCAGGGTTGGCAACACGAACCCGCAGCGCGTACGTGCCCGTGGCCGGGTCGACGCTCACGTCGGAGAACTGCAGGGTGCCGGTCTGCTGCAGGCGGCTGCCATCCTCCAGGTGGACGTCCACCGGCAGCTGCCGGTTGTCCCGCAGCCGCCCATCGGCGATATCCCGCCTGAGCTTCAACCACTCGGCAGCGGACTGCGAAAGGTCCACATACATCGGGTCAAGGCCGCGCACCGTGGTAAGCGCTTCGGGCTGATGCGAGGTGACCAGCCCACCTTCGGTCACGTTGGAACGCCCGATACGGCCACTGATGGGCGCAGCGATGCGCGCGTGGTCCAGGGCCACCTTGGCGGTCTGCAGCGAGGCCATCGCCATCTGTATTTCCGCCTCGGCGCGCTGGTAGGCCGCCGCTGAGCGGTCCTTGTCCTGCTGGCTTACCAGCTGCGAATCCGCCAACTGCGCCAGACGCCGGGCTTCCTCGCGGGCCGCGCCACAGGTGGCGTAGGCATGGTTCAAGCGCGCTTTGGCTTCATCCCGGCCCGCACGCAGCTTTATGTCGTCCAGTTGATACAGCGGCTGCCCCTCCTGGACCTCGCTGCCTTCCTCGAACAGGCGCCGGGCGACGATGCCATCCACCTGCGGGCGTACCTCGGCTTCGTGGGCGGCTACGGCCCGGCCAGGAAGGACCACATGAAGTGCGGCGTCTTCGGGCTGCAGGGTATGGACCTGCACCGGGAGAAGCTCGGCGGCATCCTCTGGCGCGGAGGGCGAACAGGCTGCGACCAGCGAAAGCAGCATGAGCGGGGTAAGGCGTTTGAACTGAAACGGCATGGGCGGGGCTCCATATTGGCCGTGGGCTCCGCCTGCGCGCATGCGACGGCGGAATGACGTCCGCCATTCAACGCACCGGCTCCCCGCAATTCCCATACGAAAAGTTTTAAAAAACGCTGGGCCGACTGCGCGGTTCAGCCGGCAGTGGGCCACTGCGCCTCAACCGTCTTAGCGGTACGTCGCCTCGATCACCGCCTTACCCTCCACCACACCACTGTGGAACGTGCCCGCTTCGCGGTAATAGCGCGCCGACAGCGCGATGTTCTGGTTGCCCATCTGACTCTGCGCGATGGACCAGGCCTGGCCCAGCACCACCGGCGCGCCCTCACGCAGCAACTGCACGCGCACGCTGCCCGCGGTGGCATTGCCGGTGGGCGTCAGGCGGCTGCCGGTGTTGCCCGCTGCGTTGGCATCGGTCAGCTTCATCGTGACCGGGAACTGGCCGTTGCAGTTCATCACCACGTTGAAGGTCTCTTCGCCGGCGGCGGTGTCTGCTGCGGGCAGATCCGCGGCCGCTACGTCCTTCAGGGTGAAGGCGGTATCGGCAAACGAGCAGGTGGGCACCTTCAGATTGGCGGTGACGGAGAAAGTGTCGGCTTTCACCCACATCGGATAGAGCGGCGAGACGCGACTGATTGGTCCCAGCAATGTCGTGGGAACTGGCTGCATGATGCCGCCGCGGGATACTGCAGCAATAAGCACCCTTGAGCCGCGAACGCCGCTCCTCATGGGGCCGGAGGAGGCGTGGTTCACCTTGCGCACATCCAATGGCGTTTCAACCTCGGGTATCCCACTGACGCCTGCCCAGATCAGATGCTTGAAGATCAGCAGGGGCGAGCGGGGGTAGGCAGTCAGTCCAAAGGCTGGGTAGACCTGACCATCAACCATGACATTGCGTACAAACTCCAGCCCCGCCAGCGAGGGCGTTATGTCAAATGGAATGTCGTCGCGCCCGCAATTGGCAAGAAAGTTTGCATTGCCCGCCACAGTCCATTGTCCAATCAGTTTGTCCTGCTCGGCATCGTCCCAGGCATCAATGGTGAGGTGGATGGGTGAGCCTGCGTCGCGCTGCTCGGTGCAGGCCATCACTGATGCCGAGGCCAGCAGACCCAAGGCCGCGAGCACCGCTGCGCGACCATGGCGCTTATTGAGGTTCATGTTCATGAGAGACGTTCCTCTCGCGCGCCGCGCACGCACGTGCGCCATCATCGGTAATCCGCCGTCAGCACCGCCTGGCCTTCCACTTCGCCAATGCTGAAGCTGCCCGGCACACGCGTATAGCGCGCCTGCAGATCGATGTTCTGCATACCTGCGCTCGACGCTCCGTGGTTCCACTGTTGCCCCAGCACGACCGGTACACCGTTACGCAGCAGCTCCACCTGCACGCCCTGCGCGGTGGCATTGGCCGTGGGCTTCAACAGGCTGCCGGTTGCCGTGGGCGCGTTGGCGTCGGCCAGGGTCAGCTTCACCGGTATGCCTGCAGCATCGCAGCGCATGGCCACCTGGAAGGTCTGCTCGCGGCTGCTGCTGCCTGCAGCACCCAGTACGTCTGCCGAGATGTCATCCAGGCTGAAGCCTGCACTGCTGAGCGCGCAGGTGGGTTGCTCAACGTTCACCGTGACAAAGACGGTGTGGCGGTTGGAGTGCGGAAACTGCGTGTGCTGCACTACCTCCACGCCCAGCAGTGTCTGCGGTACCGACTGCATACCCGTGCGCGCCACCACACCCAGGTGCGGGTAGGTCAACAACTCCTCGCTCCCTGTTGCGTAGGACACGACCGGCGTCGCCGCACGATCGCTGGCGGGAATGCGCTCGTATCCGCCTCCAACCCCTGGATCAGAGGTCTTTACATTGACCGGGAAAAAGAACAGCGGCGACGTTGCGCTCAGCTGATAGGTCACGTAGGTCTTTCCATCATAATCGATGGTGGATACCGGCGTCAGCCCATTGGGCTCCAGTGAGACGTCCATGGGATGTGCACGCGTGATACTGCATTCGCGCATCCAGGTAGCCCGGCCACTGACAATCACGACCCGATCCGGCGGATCGGACGCCTTGAAGTCTGCCGTCAGGTACACCGTGCCCACACCAGAAGAGGTGCAGGCCAGCGCAGGGGCTGCCAAGGCGGCGAGCAAAAGGCCCAGGCAGGTTGCCAGCGCCTTGCCGTTTCTTTGTTCACCGGGTGTTGGGCGCATCATGCTGGGCTCCTGTGTTACCTGTAACCTGCCGTCACGGTGATCTGCGTACTGACGTCGCCCGCTTTCAATAGCGTGCCTGCCTTGCGGTAGTAGCCAGTACGCATGTCCAGCTTGCCGGTGGCGGCGCCGTTGATGGTGACGGTCTTCTTGTCGCCCTTCTTCAGGAAATCATCGGTGGCGCCTTCCAGCAGCGCCACGGCTACACCGGTCGCACCGCTGGCGGCCTGGTTGAGCCAGTGCCCATCCTGGGCGGCATCGGCGGCACCATCAAAGGTCAGATCAACGCTGGTCACGCCCACGCAGCCGGTGAAGTTCAGTACCGCTGGCTTCAGGCCATTGTCATGCCCGGTCTTCAGATCGGTGGCATCGATGTCGGCCAGCGTGACCGGTACGTTGGCCATGGTGCAGGTGCCGGGCAACACCTTGCCGGTCACGTCGATGGTGGCCGAATCGGCATGGGCCTGGCCAACAGCGGCAAGCATCAGCACAGCCAGGATGATGGGTTGGGCTTTCATGGGGAGACTCCAAAGGTTGAAGAGAGAGAGGGTCGTTGGATGGGATGCCCGTGGATCGCGCTGCCGCAGCGCAGGCATTCCTCATCTGTAATCAGCGATCACCGTGATCTGCGCAGTGACATCACCTGGCGTCGGCACGGTTCCGGGGTGGTTGTAGTAGCTGGTACGCATATCCAGGCGACCGATGGCTGCGCCGCCGATGGCGACCATCCTCTTCATGCCCTTGCTCAGGGTTGTGTTGCCGCTTGCGCCTTCCAGCAATATGACGGCCACATTGGTGGCACCACCCACGGCCAGGTTTTTCCACTGGCCTCCCTGCGTGGGGTCAGCCGTGCCATCGAAGGTCACCTCAACGGTGCTCACGCCTACGCAATTGGTGAAATGCAGTACCGCAGGCTTCTGATGGTCGAGGTTGACGTTCCCCGGGCGCAGCTCGGGGAGCTGGATGTCGTCCAGTGTGACGGCCACGTTCGGCGTCACCGTGCAGGTGCCCGGCAACACGTTGCCGGTGAACGTAAGCGTGGCCGAGTCGGCGTGGGCGCGTGTGGCGGCACCGAACAGCAGCGCAACCAACACCAGGTGCTGGGCCTTCATTGGGACGCTCCGGTAGCTGAGGAAGAAACATCGTCGGCCAGCAGTTCCGGCGGTATGGCCACACACTGCGCCTGCGCCCAGTACTGGCCGTGCGCATCCGGCGCTTCGGGCATGGCGTAGTGCAGGCGGCAAGCGATGCCGTCCTCGGTCTGCACGTGCACGAAGCCGGTCTGCTCCAGACCGCGCAAAGCAACCACGCCGCCCTGCCCCACCTGGCCCAAAGTGCGGCCATCGGCGTGCATGATCTGCGCACCATAGGGCAGCGGGGTGCCGTCGGCATGGCTGGCGTCGATCAGCCACAGGCGTTCATTGCGCGACTGGAAACTGACCTTGACGATGCTGCCGGCGCTGGGCGCCACGCGCTGCGAGCTGGCCTGAACTTCCACATCCAGCGGCAGGTGCGCGGTGTCCAGGTTGATCTGGTTCCAGCGGTACGGGCTGGTATAGGGCAGCACGGCGTAGCCATTGCCCGCCACGGTGACGTTGCGGCCGCTGCCCACCGTGGCGCCCTGTGCGCCCTGCGCGTCCACCAGCGCGAAGCTGTCGCCCAGCGCCGGGCCGAAGTTGATGCCGCCACGATGCAGTACCACGCTACCGGTGGCGCCGGCATTGACGCTGCTGCTGCCGTTGGCATGGCTGTAACCGGCACTGAGATCGGCACGGCTGCCCTGGTAGCTGGCATAGGCGTTGTAGCCGCTGCCGCCCTGGCCGCGGTTGCCCGACAGGCTGTAGGACAGCGCGCGGTCTTCGCCCAGGTTGCCGTTGATGCCCAGCTGCTGCTGGCTGCCCAGGCGGCTGTCGTTGTAGGTGGCGGTGGCGCGCGGCGCGTTGGTGGCGCGGCCCAGCGGCAGACTGAGCATGAAGGACAGGCGCGTATCGGGCGCACCGCTGGCCATGCGGTAGCGCGTGGCGGAAACCGTGTAGTTGGCGCTGCGGTAGCTGCTGTGGAAGCCCAGCTGCAGATCGTTGTGCTTGCCCGCGCGGTTCCAGTAGGTCACATGGCCACCGGCCAGGTACAGCTGGCCGCGCGTGCCGACGCGCTGCGAGAAGTTCATCTGGAAGCGCTGGCGCGTCCGCATCACGAACGCATCGGCCGCCTGTGGCCGGTCGAACGACAGCTGCGAGACATCAGTGAGGGTAAGGAAGCCCTCGGTGCTGTAGCGGTACGCAGCCAGGCCCAGGTTGGTGCCGGTGCGCGCCACGCTGCGCTGGTAGTTCAGGCGGTAGCTGCGGCCCGACTGCGCGGGCAGGCCGGGCACGTTGGCGCGGGCATGGGTGACGTCGGCACCGATGGCACCGAACGGCGTGTTGAACGCTGCGCCTGCCAAACCGGCCTGGTAGTGCTCGGCCACCTGCACGCCGCCCAGCAACGTCATGCGGTTGCTGACGCCGCGCGCATAGGTGCCTTCGGTGAAGCGCAGCGCCTGCTGGTACAGGCCCGTGTTGCGCAGCTCACCGGCGGTGATGCTGAAACGCTGGCTGCCTTCGCGCAGAGCCTGCGGCACGGCAGAGAACGCCACGGTGAAGCGCTCTTCGCGGCCGTCGGCCTCGGTGACGGCCACCTCCAGATCGCCGCTGCCGGCGTTGGGGTAGAGGTCGTCGATGGCGAACGGGCCGGGCGCTACGGTGGTTTCGTACAGCACCGCGCCGTTCTGGCGGATGGTGACGCGCGCATTGCCCTGCGCCACGCCGCGCACCACCGGGGCGTAACCACGCAGCGAATCGGGCAGCATGCGTTCATCGGTGGCCACGCGCACGCCGGTGAAGCCGACGCTGTCGAACAGCTCGCCACCGGTGTTGCTCTGGCCCAGCGTGAACTGGCTGTTCCAGCGCGGCAGATCGCGCTGCAGATAGCTGTTGAGCGCGCTGAAGTGCGTGCCCTGCGCATTGTGGCTGATGGAGCTGCGGTGGCGCAGCCGCCACGCGCCGAGGTTCACGCCGCTGGTGATGCCCGCATAGCTGTTCTGCTGCCCCTGGCTGCGGTAGTGGTTGACGGTGTAGCCGAAGAACGCAGCGGTGATGCCGTGGTCGCGCAGTTCCGGCGCGACATAGCCGCGCGCCTGGCGTTGCAGCGCCACCTGCGGCAGCGAGATGTCCAGCCGCAGCTGGCTGTCATCGTAGGTGACGCGTGCACCGTCGATGACTGTCTGCAGATCGATGCACTGCGGGTTGTCGGCCGCCTCAACGGCTTCGCGCGCGGCATCGCTCAGGCCCAGTGCCAGCAATAGCTGGGCGGGCACGCAGGGCGTTGCCACATAGGGCGTATCGGATTCGACAAGCTCGATGTCATCACGGCGGACGAACTCGCCGTTGAGATGGATATCGACGTTGTAGTGACCGGGCTCCACCGGGTTGCCCACGCTGAAGCGCGCCAGGTCGTCGCTACCGAAGCCGGTTGCGAAGCCTTCGCTGAATTCCACTTCGCCGCCGGTGCGTGCGTGCGCGGCAGACACGCCCGCGAGCACCAGCGTGGTCGCAATGGCAGCGGCAAGCGTAGTGCGTCGCAGGCAGCTAGGCGCAGCGCTGGAACAGGTTGAGGAAGACAGGCGCATGGCGTCGGGCGTGGCCGCAGTGCAGCCCCGGTAGTAATGGGAGGCGTGCAGCGTAGGCGGCGACCACCGTGCCGAACATGCAAGTTGTTGCAAATGCGGATAGGGAAAGCGCCGTTTGCAACAAGTTGCATGGATGGCGTGGCAACGCTGCCGGATGATGCGCCGGTGCGAGAACCCACAGGGCCGCAGAACCACGCGCCGATTCCTGGATCGCAAGCCGGCATCGCCCTTGAACCCGCACACCGCTGCTGTCGCCACGTTGGCTTCGGCAGCATCCCGATTTTCCATCACCTAGTAGAGAGCACACCCATGAAGAATCTGAAGACCCCGATGGCCCTGGCCATCCTGCTGGCCGCTGCGCCGGCCGTGAATGCTGCTGACCTGACCATTTCTGGTGAGATTGTCGAAACCACCTGCACCGCCACCATCAACGGCGGCGTCGCCGTGGCCATGGGCAAGATGGATCTGGAAGACCTGAAGGCTGCCGACCGCATCGGCCGCCGCGATCTGGACGTGGCCGTGGCCTGTCCGGGCGCTGCCGGTTCGCACGATGTGGCCGTGAAGTTCAGCGGCTCGTCCACTGCCGATGGCGCCCTGGCGCTGACTGCTGCGAGTGATGCCGAAGGCGTTGCGTACAAGATCTATGACAGCACCGATACGCTGCTGAAGATCAACAACGCACCGACCCAGTTCGTCAACGTGACCAGCGCCGCGGGCCAGACCATCAAGCACAGCGTCTGGTACACCAAGACCGGCGTTGCCGACGATGTGGTGGCTGGCAAGGCCAACGCCACCGCGCAGATGGACATCGTCTACAAGTAAGCGCACCCCGCCCGGCGGCGTGCTGCCGGGCGGTTCTTCCCGAGGAATTCCCCATGAACATTCGCGCATGCGCATTGATGTTGGCACTGGGTTGCGCAGGCACCGCGCTGCCTGCCGCAGCGGCGGTGACCCTGCAGGGCACCCGCGTGGTCTACGACGGTAGCAAGGGTGCAGTAACGGTGAATGCCAACAACCGCGGTGACAAGGTCGCCCTGGCCCAGGTGTGGCTGGACGATGGCGATGCCAGCGCCAAGGCCGGCAGCCAGAAGCTGCCGTTCGTGCTGACACCGACCACGCGCCGCATCGAGGCGGGCCACGCACAGGCGTTCCGGCTGACGTATGCGCCAATGGCCGGGGCCGCGCTGCCCAGCGACCGCGAGTCGCTGCTGTACTTCAACCTGCTGGATATTCCGCCCAAGCCCGAAGTGGCGGAAGGCCAGAACCTGCTGCAGTTCGCCATCCGCACGCGGGTGAAACTGTTCTATCGTCCGGCCGGCCTGCCTGGCCATGCGCGTGACGCGGCGGCTGGGTTGCAGTGGCGTGCCGAAGGGCAGGCACTGCAGGTGTACAACCCGAGCGCCTACCACGTGACGTTGAGCCGGCTGACGCTGCCCGATGGCAAGGTGGTCGAGGTGGACATGGTGGCACCGGGCGAGCGGTTGAACCTTCTGCTGCCGTCGGGTACATCCGTGCCGGGAAACCTGAAATTCCAGTGGCTGGATGACTACGGCACCGCACGCGATGCCGAGGCGAAAGTCACGCATTGAGCACCACCGGTAGGTGTCGACCGTTGGTCGACACGCGCTTACACGCGGAGCCGAGCGTGGGCTCGGCTCTACAGAACTGCGCGCTGCAATTGCAATAAATTGCATGGTGAACGCTCCCCCACCCCAGCGATAGTGCGCGCTTCTTTTTGGAGAGCGTACCGATGCACAAGATGATGATTCCGCTTACCCGCTATGCGCAGTTCAGCGGGCGCGCCAGCCGCAGTGAATACTGGTGGTTCCAGTTGTTCATCTTCATCGTGTTCATGCCGCTGCATGTGCTGAGCTTCATTGCCGGCTATATCGGCTCGGAGGCGCTGGCATGGGTATCGACCGGCCTGGGCGTGGTGGTGTGGCTGGCGATCCTGGTGCCGCTGGTCTCGGTGACTGTGCGCCGCCTGCATGACACCGACCGTTCCGGCTGGTGGTACCTGCTGCTGCTCGTACCGTTCGCGAACCTGGCAGTGCTGGTCTTCACGCTGCTGGCGAGCACCCCGGGCGACAACCGCTTTGGCGCGCCTGTGCCGCACGTGTAAGAGCGCGCGTCCGGCAATGGCATCCATCCCGTTAATGGATGGATTGCCACGGATGCACATGCAACCAGTTCTATTTACGAGCAGTTTCGAAGCGCAGAAACTGGCGCAGTAGTTTCAATGGCGCAGTGAAGGGGCAACGACGCGGACCGTCGGGACTGGAATGGATAACTTCTTCACTGCGCCTCCCCTTGATGGGATGCGATCGCTGCGCAATGAACGCGGCTCGTTTCCTTAAGTTCTCCTCTGTCGCTGCAGCGTGTCAGTGGCATCCACCCGGATACTTCGCAGGTGGGCGTGAGTTTCAGCCAGGCTGGAACTCCGCGAGATCAGTAAGTCCGGCATTGCTCCCTTCAGGCGCGCACGTGCGTGTGCCAGCCAGGGTCGAGCCGCCGGAAATCGATAGCCCCCCATTACATACCCCGGCACTCGGGCAAGCCCTATTCCTGTCGCGCCGCGCGGCGCATCGCGATCTGAGACGACCCGGGTGGTGTGCGGCGCTTGGCACACGGGCAGCGCCTACACCTGTTGGCGGCACCTGAACAGTTGCAAACACGACAAAAGTTGTCTGGATTCATATGCAACTAATTGTATTTCTCGCCCATACCCGGGCGTACAGAATGGCACCCATAGCTTCAATGGTGCAGCGCAGCAGCATCCGATAGGGACGTCACCGCCAAACCGAAGGGCTCTGCGTTGCACCACCCATTCGACCGCAATCACGCTGGCATCACCGGATGTACGGTTTTTATTAACAGCTTGAAGTGAACGCGGTTCATTACCTGTACGCCTTCTTAAATGGAGTCCTGAGTCATGAATATTTCCGCTCGTTGTTCGCTTTATCTCGCCATTGCAGGCGTGATGGCTGTCACGCCGGTATATGCTGCCACCCTGACCCCGGGGCAGTCTGCCACCGTGCAGCCGGGGGATATGCCTGAATCGTGGTCGCTACCTGGTCAGAACACGCTGATCGTAAATCCTGGGGCCGCGACGCTTAGGCTCAGTGCACTGGAAGGATCCGACATGGAAATCTCAGGTGCGCAGGTTTCAGCATCTACTGGTGCAAACGATGCTGGCATTCAATTGATCAATAGTACAGCAACGATTACTGGTTCCTCAGTCACCAACACTGGTGGTCGAGGCATATCGCTTGCGTTGAACCGCAACAGTCTGCTCCCCGCATCCCGCGCAGACATTACCAACAGCCAGATCACCGGCCTGGGGTTGGGCATCAGCGTGTCCGCCAGCCTGCCTGGGCTTCGCGCGGTGTTGAACCTGGACAACACAACCGTTACAGGGCAGTTGAACAGCGGTGCGAGCCTGGAGATCAACCGCGGCCACGGCATCGCGGTGCTTGAAGGTTCCGATGTACTGATCGGCAATGGCAGCGTCATCACCGGTGGGCTGAATGGCATTTACTCCCTCGGCAACCAGGCTGTGGGCAATCCCAGCACCGTTGTGATCGATGCCTCGCGCGTGGAAGGTGTATCCGGCGCCGCGCTGCTGGTAAGCCCCCGACGAGCGCCCAACCTCCTGGACCCGGAGATCAGCTTTACTGCCCGCAATGGCGCCCAGCTTGTGGGCGGCAATGGCAACCTGCTTGAAGTCAACGCCGCCGCCGCCACCATCGGCTTCACCATCGACAATTCCAACCTCACCGGCAACATCATCAACACCGGCGGCAGCACGGTGGACGTGGCGCTGACCAACAACGCCACTCTGCTCGGCAGCACCCAGAACATCACCTCGATGGCGGTGGACACGGCGCGCTGGCAGCTGAGCGGCGACAGCAGCACCGGCAGCCTGTCGCTTGGTAGTGGCGGCGAGATCGCGCTGGGCGATGGCTCCGCCTTCCACACCCTCAACGTGTCCGGCAACTTCACCGGCAACGATGGCACGTTCCTGTTCAACACCGTGCTGGCCGGCGACGATGCGGCCAGCGACAAGCTGGTCATCGGCGGTGATACCAGCGGCACCGCGAACGTGCGCGTCAACAACGTCGGCGGCGCAGGGGCGCAGACGGTCAACGGCATCGAGCTGATCACTGTGGGCGGCGCCTCCAACGGCCAGTTCAACCTGGCTGGCCGCGCGGTCGGCGGCCAATACGAGTACTTCCTGCACAAGGGCACCGGTGCCGATGGCAACTGGTACCTGCGCTCGGTGCTGCCGACCCAGCCGGACCCGTGCGATGCCGATCCTTCGCTGCCTGGGTGCCAGCCGATCGATCCGGTTGATCCGGTCGATCCGGTGGACCCTGTGCCTGTGCTGCGCCCTGAAGTGGGCGCCTACCTGGCCAATCTGCAGGCTGCGCAGACCATGTTCCGCATGGGCTACCACGACCGCCACGCCGGCCAGAACAGCGGCCGCGCCTGGGCCCGCGTAGATGGCTCGCGTAACGGCTTCGATGCGGTCAGCCAGCAGCTGGACATCCGTGGCAACAGCCAGGCCCTGACCGTCGGTGCCGATGTGTGGCGTCACGATTCGGGCAGCAGCGTGGGCGTGATGCTGTCCACCGGCAATGCCAGCAGTACCTCTGTCAACGAAGCGACCCAGTACTACGCCCGCGGCAAGGTGAAGGGCGAAGCGCTGGGCATCTATGGCACCTGGCGCGGCGGCAACGGCGCAGATCCCTATGCAGGCTTCTATGTGGATGGTTCGGTGCAGCGTGTGCAGTTCCGCAACCGCGTGCAGGGCGTTGGCCTGGCCGAGGAGCGCTACGACAGCCGCGCGTGGCAGGGTGCAGTGGAAACCGGCTATGCGTTCCGCTTGGGCGGTGCCAGCAATGGTGGCATCTTCCTGGAACCGCAGCTGCAGGTGGGCTACAACCGCTGGGACAGCAACCGCCATACCGAGGCAAACGGCACCGTGGTTGGCACCGAAGACGCCGATGGCATGTTCGGTCGCGCGGGCCTGCGCCTGTCCGGCGTGACCCGCTGGGGCAACGGTACCGCGGAAGTGCAGCCGTATGTTGCCGCCAACTGGCTGCACACCCGCGCCGAATCGCAGATCCGCATGGATGACGAAGTGGTGGATGCGCGCATCCCGCGAAGCCGTGGCGAGTTCAGCGCAGGCGCTACGATCCGGTACGCGAACGGCATGGGCATCTGGGGTGGACTGTCGCTGCAGCGCGCCAGTGGCTACCACCAGAACGCGGCCCAGGTGGGCGTGAGTTACAGCTGGTAATCCCAGCAGGTTGGCACCTGCCAGCAGCCCCGCTCTGGTAGGTGTCGACCGTTGGTCGACACGCCACGATCCGCTCTGGTAGGTGTCGACCGTTGGTCGACACGCCACGATCCGTTTTGGTAGGTGTCGACCGTTGGTCGACACGCCAGAATCCGTTTTGGTAGGTGTCGACCGTTGGTCGACATGCCACGATCCGTTTTGGTAGGTGTCGACCGTTGGTCGACACGCCACGATCCGTTTTGGTAGGTGTCGACCGTTGGTCGACACGCCACGATCCGTTTTGGTAGGTGTCGACCGTTGGTCGACACGCCACGATCCGTTTTGGTAGGTGTCGACCGTTGGTCGACACGCTCTTAGCTGCGCAATATCCAAGTAGTTGCATGGCAACCGCAGGCACTCGCATCGACACTCCGTGGGGTTCCACCACCCACAGGCGATTCTCCATGCGTCACTCCCACCGGGCCGCACTCGCGCTGGCCATTCTCGGCAGCGTAGCCGCCTCCGGCACCGCCTTCGCCCACGGCACGCTGTCCAAGCCCTCCAGCCGCGTCTATTCCTGCTACCAGGGCAACCCGGAAAACCCGACCAACCCGGCCTGTGCTGCAGCAAAGGCCATCGGCGGTGCACAGCCCTTCTATGACTGGGCAGGCATCAACCAGGCGGCCGCCAACGGCAACCACCAGGCCGTCGTGCCCGATGGCGAACTGTGCAGCGGCGGCAACAGCAAGTACCGCGGCCTGGACCTGAACCGCAGCGACTGGCAGACCACGCCCATCCGTGGCGATGCGCGCGGCCGCTACACCTTCGAATACAAGGCTCCGGCGCCGCACGCCACGCGCGACTGGAAGTTCTATGTCACCCGCGAAGGCTGGCAGCCGGGCAGCCCGCTGCGCTGGGCGGACCTGGAAGAATTCTGCACCCTCGGCAACGTGCCGCTCTCTGGTGATGTCTACAAGCTGGATTGCCCGCTGCCCAAGCGCACCGGCCAGCACGTGATCTACAACACCTGGCAGCGCTCGGATTCGGCCGAGGCGTTCTACACCTGCGCCGATGTCCGCTTTGAAGGCGGTGGCGGCGTCAACCCGCCGCCGCAGTGGCAGGATGGCGGCCCGGTCACCGCGCGTGGCGCGCTGGAAGTGGGCACCACCCTGAGCCTGCGCGTGTTCAATGCCAACGGCAATGATGTGGAACGCCCGGAGATCACCCTGGCGGCCGGCCAGACCGGTGCCACGCAGTGGCCGCTGGCGCTGGCCCGCAAGGTCAATGCCAGTGCCCGCCACGCGCGCGTCGGCGTGCTGGAGAACGGCGTGATCACGCCGGTGGCATCGGCCACCGAGAACCGCGTGTACCTGACGCCGGGCCATCGCTTCCAGCTCGATACGCGCGTGCCGGATCCTGATCCGATCGATCCACCGCCGGGTGACTATGATTACGTCTACCCTGCCGGGCTTGGCAGCTATATCCCCGGCCAGACGGTGGTGAAGGGAACCGATGGCAAGCTGTACGCCTGCCGCCCGTTCCCGGAGGGTGCGTGGTGCAACATCAATGCAGAGCCCTACCGCCCGGGCACCGGCTCGGCCTGGCGGGATGCCTGGATCGAGTACTGATGCACCCTGCGAAGGCGGCCACTGGCCGCCTTCGTTGTATCAAGGTAGATCCACGCCGTGCGTGGATGCGGCGGTTCATCCACGCATGGCGTGGATCTACTGAACCGACAAGGTAGATCCACGCCGTGCGTGGGTGCTGTTCGGGGGCTCATCCACGCATGGCGTGGATCTACTGAACCGACAAGGTAGATCCACGCCGTGCGTGGATGCTGTTTGGGGCGGCTCATCCACGCATGGCGTGGATCTACTGAACCGACATTGCATTCGGGCCGCCAGCACTGGCCCCCGCCTAACGCCCGCTGCGATAGTCCGCAAGCACGCCGTCCATCAGCGCGCTGGTCCGTGCCGCCGAGTACCCCGTGGAGGGTGAGCGGCCGACGCCCTGCAGCTCCGCCACCACCTGGGTGATCAACGGCTGCTGTATCGCCTGCGGGTTGAGGAACTCAAGCACCCGCGTGCCTTCTGCGGTTGTCACCACTACAGGGCCGTCGCCGAAGGTCGAAAACGTCATGACACCGGCATCGCCGGTGATCTCGACCTCATCCAGCGCCCGGAACGAACTGAATCCCCATTGACCCACGCCCTGTACGCCATTGGCCGCCTGGAAGCACAGCGACACCGTGTCCTCCGCCTCATACCAACCGCCAAGATTGCCGGCGGTACTTCCCTGCAACGTCAGCGGACCCAGCAGGAAATCCAGCAGGTCCAGCGTGTGCGAGCCCAGATCCATGAACAGGCCGCCGCCAGCGATGCCGGGCTGTGTGCGCCAGAACGATGGCGACTGCGACTCCGGATGGTGCGTGCGGTACAGCGCCGTGCGAACCGTGCGGAGAGCGCCAAGGGTGCCAGCGCTGAGCAGCTGCTGCACCTGGACAAACCTGGGCAACGCGCGCCGGTAGTAGGCAACAAAGACCGGCACGCCAGCTTCCTCACTGGCGGCCAGGATACGGGCGCACTGCCGGTGATCCATCGCCATCGGCTTTTCGATGTAGACCGGCTTGCCTGCGGCAATGGCCTTCAGCGCATACAGCATGTGCGTGGAAGGTGGCGTGGCGACGTAGACCGCATTGACCTCAGGGTCATTGATCAGTCGGTCGGCATCGTCATACCAGCGGCTGATGCCGTGTCGCCGTGCATAGTCCTGCGCCTTGGCGGCATCTCGACGCATGACGGCAACCACGCGTGAGCCGGGCACCTGGCTGAAAGCAGGCCCGCTCTTCCTCTCGGTGACGCTGCCGCAACCGACAAACCCCCAGGCAATGGTGCGCTGGCTCACGTGGGACACCTGATGAGACGGATGAAACTGCATTGTGCAGCCCGAGGGCACAGGATTGCCATGCACCCCGCTCGAGGCGTGCGAAGATCGACAAAGCGACAATGTGATGTGACCGTCGTACGCAACGCATGCAACACGTTTCAAAAAACCACACGCGCGATAATCCACGCGGCAGAAAAAACCAACGATGTATTCAATTATCTGAATGTTTGCATGGTTTTCCGTCTGATGGATTCCTAACATTCTCTCCGTCGCCAAGCACCCTCACGCGGGCGACGCCCCTTCTTTGCGCTTCCACAGCAGGACGGGAACCATTCCAATCATTGTCCGAGAGAGACAACCTCCATGAACTCGATCATCAAGAAGGCCGCGCTCGCTGCAGCGCTGGTCACCGCATCCTCGTCTGCGTTTGCCATCGACACCCGCATCTCCGTCTACGCGAACGTGGACACCACCCTGGCCTTCCAGCAGGAAGACGGCAGCCCGCTGCCGGACAGCATCACCATGAACTACCTGCCCGACTTCACCACCGGGCGCCCTGGTGGTCTGGAGCCTTGGAAGTTGAATACCCGCATCTTCACCAACGACGATTCCAAGAACATTGAAGTGAGCCTGCAGAACGCATTGGAGCTGGTACCGACCATTGGCGTCATTGGTGCCACGCCGGTGCCGATGACCGTGACTCTGCATGGCCTTGAGCTGACCGCCACCAGCCAGGATCTGGCTGCAACCGATCTCTTCGATGGCGCTATCCCAGGCGTCTCCAAGCCGCTGGAACTGGCGATCACGCAGACTACCGCCGGCCCGCTGAAGACCGGCAGCTATGAAGGCATGGCCACCATTGTGATGCGCCACAAGCCGTAAGCACCACCCGCCGGCCCGCGCTCGCGGGCCGGCCCCCAATTAGATTCCCGCCTGCATGAACATTCCCGCCCCCGCCGTTTCCCGGTTGGCGATGGCGCTCGCCCTGGCGCTGGCCCCCGCGCTATGCGATGCGCGCACCGTCCCCGCCGGTTTCGAAGATCTGGTTGAAGGCCAGACCGAGCAGCTGGACGTCAGCCTGCTTGGCCAGTCGGCCGGGCTGTCGCCGGTGCGGGTGACGCTGGAGGACGTGCAGCTTCTGGACCCGCAGCGCGTTGCTGAGGCACTGGGCCTGTCCGCCGAAGCGCAGGCCGCCCTCCTTCCCGCGCTCTCGCAGCCGATGCCGCGCAACAGCCATCTGGCCTGCCGCTACGGTGGCGCTGCGGCCGGCTGTGGCTACATGGCACCGCCCGAGGAGCCCACTGCCGTCAGCGCGCTCTACGACGAGGGCGAAGGCTCGGTGCGCCTGTTCGTGGCCCGCCAATGGATTCCCGGTGAAGTGCGCGAGCCGCATCGCTTCCACAGTGTCACCCCCAACGCCGAGAACGCGTGGCTGCACCGGCAGACGTTCAACATGAGCGGTGGCCGCGACTACCAATCACTGAGCGCACAGGGCGCAGGCACGCTGGGCGTGTTCGAGCGTGGCCACCTGGCAGGCGAGTGGAACTACAACCGCCAACAGTACCGCCACGGCGGCAGCAGCGATGATTTCCAGCTGGACAGCGCCTACTACCGGTACGACCTCGGCCAGGAGCACTACGTGCAGGCCGGCCTGATGGACCGCCGCAACCTCTCCAGCACCCAGGGTGGCACCTTCGCCTTCGGCATGCTGCCGCTGGACCGCTTCCGCGGCATGCGTTTCGGCACCACCTATGCCTACGTGGATGCCGACGGCGCCGTGCAGGCGTCCCCGCTGACCGTGCTGCTGGCGCGCGATGCGCGGGTGGACGCCTTCGACGGCGCGCGCCTGTTGCAGACCTTCTACCTGCAGGCGGGCGTGAACCAGCTCGACACCCGCAACTTCCCGATGGGCAGCTACAACGTCACCCTGCGTATCTACGAGGACGGCATCCTGGTGCGCAGCGAGGACGCGCCGTTCGACAAGGGCGGCGACTGGACCGACAGCCGCATGCAGTGGTTCGTGCAGCTGGGCCAGCGCGATGAGCGCCGCAGGAACACGTTTGACGGCGACCAGGCCCTGCATGCCGGCGTACGCGTGCCGCTGGTGCGCGATATGGCCGTCACCGCGGGCATGGCCGACATTGCCGGCTTCACCTATGGCGAAGTGCGGCTGGATGTACGGCGCCAGTTCTCCACCCAGGATGTGCGCGGTGCGTTCAGCGTACTGCGCGGCAGCGATGGCAGCAGTGGCCAGCAGCATCAGCTGTCCTACCGCCGCACGGCGGCATGGAACGTCTACCAGCAACGCATGCGCGGCAACGCCTGCCGCTTCCAGGACGATACGCGCGACCGACTGGGCTGCAGCGATTCGCTCAGCGCGTCGATGTCGCTGCCGGTGGCCGGCGGCAGTGCCTATGTGGGCTATACCCGCCGGCAGACCTGGCGGCCCGCGCGCGACCTGCCCGGCTTTGGCGATGACCCGCTGGAGGGGCTGCTGCCGTGGTTGCCGCCCGACCCGCTGCGCCCGCAGCGCGAGGCCCAGCGCAGCCGCACCTGGCAGGCCAGCTTCAGCCGTACCCATCGCTGGGGCGAGTTCACCGTCTCCACCCGCACGGGCGTGTGGCAGCAGCGCAACGACGCCGCTGTGGGTACAGCGGCAACGCGCGACCGCGGCGTATTCCTCAGCCTCAGCCTGAGCCGGCTGCAGCAGGGCGAGCGCGGCACCTCGCAGCGCCGCTACGCCGTGGATGCGCGCCAACCCGAACACCAGCGCCCCGACGTGACCTACAGCGTGGCCCAGAGCCTGCGCCAGGACGTGGACGCCAACTACCGCGAGGTGACCGGCGAGCTGCGTGCCACCAACAACGACCGCTACAGCGCCACGCTGGGTGCGCAGCTGCAGAACCCGTGGGGCCAGACCGGCGCCACGCTGGCCGGCTACCGCCAGCCGGGCAGCAACACGTATTCCTATAGCGCCAACCACGCCTCCAGCTTTGCACTGAGCCGTCGCGGCTTGTATTGGGGCGGCGGCGCCACCGCCGATGCCGGCCTGGCCGTGCAGGTGGATGACACCGACGACCTGGACCTGAGCGGCCTGGCCGCCGAGCTGCAGGTGGGCGGCGCACGCCGCCAGCGCCTGAAGCTGGGCGAGCGCCGGCTGATGCCGCTGCAGGCCTACCAGAGCCACCGTGCCGAGCTGCAGGACGCCAGCACGCTGGAAGGCATCGCCTCGGTGCGGGTAACCGGTGCATCCGGCATGCGGCCGTTGTTCCTCTCGCCAGGCCGGCTGGTGCGCATGCCGGTGCCGATCGAGGTGACCTACACCTTCATCGGCAGTGCGCGCGATGTGGCCGGGCTGCCGCTGGGCGGCGCCCGCATTCTCAACGCGCCGGTACCTGGCACCAGTGCCAATGGCGGCTTCGTCGCCGAGTTCCCGCGCTTTGAGAAGACGCTTTACCTGCTGCAGGACGACCGCCTGTTGCAGTGCCCCCTGCAGATACGCGAACGCCGCAGCGTGGTGCTGCTGGTGGGCGCGGTGCAGTGCGAACCGCTAGCCGTGGCGTTGTTGCCGCCGGAAATACGCCAGCAGGCCCGCGTGACCCGCCTGCTGCAGGAACAGGCGCTGATTGCCGTTGTGCCCCAGACCGCTGCTGCAGGAGAGACGCCATGAGCCGGCGCGTGTTGTTTGTGTGGATGCTGGTGAGTGCGCTGGCCGTGGTGGTGCCGAAGGCGTGGGCGCAGAGGCCGCCGCAGATGGACCCGCCGAGCGGGGTGATTACCCAGGACGTGGTGATGAGTTGGGATCGCTCGGCGATTCCGGCAAGCATCGAGCTGTGGCCGCGAAGGACGCTGATCGCCCACGATCACCTTGATCCGTCGAAGCAGTACGGCGCACTTTTCTTCACATGTGTATCAGCCAGTGACTCGGCTACGGGACGGTGTGCTGTCGAGGACACGCATGACACAACCAAGGGCGCATTCAGTGAGATTGCCGTAGCGTTCACTGAGCAAAGGACCGGGCTCCGCTATGACACCTGGGTCTCATCAGCGATCGAGAGAATCGACGCGACGGGTTCCTGTTCTGCGGACTACTGGCGCAGCACCATCTACTGGCCGCATTCGTCATCAGGCAATGGGTGCTTCGGGCTGGAGCAGGTTGGAATGGGAGGAGTTCTCCTGCTGAACGAAAAGAGCCTCCAGCGCCTCACCGCAGGCCACTGGAAGGGCACCCTCGAACTTCGCTTGCGCCGCCCCCCGTCCGAGCATCTCGCCACCTACGTCTTCAACTTCGATTTCACGATCACCGACTACGACGCAGTTGCGATCTACCTGCCCGGGTTCGAAAACGGCAATGCCAACGTCAACATGGATCTTCGTTACGATCCGCGCATAAGCATCGGGAATATCGCTGGCAGCAAGGACGTCGACATGTGCCTGTACGACGGCCTGGGTTCGCAGAGCGAATACCTGGGTGTCACCGTGCGGGATACAGGCTCAAACCCCAGTACTGGCGACGACTACTCGCTTTGGCACCGCGATGCGACCGGCGACGAACGCGAGCGCGTGAGCTTCAACGTCTGGTTGAACTATGCCGGCAGCAAGCGCCGCATGCGCAACGGCGTGGAAGAGCAGTTGCTGGGCGTCGACAAGACCGCGCTGCGGCTGGTGAAGCTACCCAAGCTCGACCAGCCCGTTTATTGCGTACCGACACCGATCACCCTTGAAACACCGGCCTTTACAGCCAGCAGCAAGCGCGAAGGCGTCTACACCGGTGAGCTGAAGGTCGAACTGCGCGTGCCCACCGTCCGGCCCTGATTCCTAAGGAGATACTCGTGAACAAATTCATCTACCTGCTGTTGCCGGTGGCGCTGCTGCTTGCAGCGCCAGCCCACGCCAATCTCACCGTCCACCCGATGCGCTCGTCTGTGGAGGGCAAGCGCAGCACGCAGATCCGTGTGTACTCGCAGTCCACCCAGGCGCAGTACGTGCAGGCCACGCTGCGTCGCATCGACAACCCTGCCAGCGCCGACGAGCAGGAAAGCGAAGTTGAGCCGCACGAGGCCGCCATCGCCGTGACGCCCGGCAAGTTCGCATTGGCTGGCGGCGGCAACCGCCTGATCCGCGTGATTCCGCTGCAGCCCGTGCAGAAGGAAACCGCCTACCGCGTGTACTTCGAGGGCGTGCGTGGGCCGGAAGAAACCGCAGTGGAAGGCGAAACCGGATCCCAAGCCAACGTAGGCGTCAGTCTGGTCTGGGGCGCACTGGTGAACGTGCTGCCCACCGATGGCGAGGTGGCGCTGCAGCTGCAGGGCAGCACGCTGCATAACACCGGCAGCCTGCGCGTAGGCATTACCAGCGTGGCCGAGTGCACGCGCGCCGGTGCCTGCACCGCCCATGACATCACCCACAGCCTGTACCCGGATGCCGCACTGGAACTTCCGTTCCAGCCGAAGCCCGGCAACACCCTGCAGCTGCGCTATCGCCTCACCCGCGACGGCTACCGCGAGCACGTGCAGACCGTCTCCGCGTCGGCAGGCTGATCCGATTCCATCTCTGTCCTGCGCAGGTGCGCGGGCGAACTTTTCCCCGTGTTGCTAAGGAGCTTCAATGAACCGCATCTATCGACGTATCTGGAATGCCACCCGGCGCTGCTGGGTGGTGGCCAGTGAACTGAGTTCGCCGCGTGGCAAGCCTGCGCGCAGTTCAAGAAGCGCCGCCTGCGTCGCGGGGCTTGTGCTGATTCCATTTGCGGCGATAAGCCACGCCGCCAGCGAACCCGACTGCACCGGAAGTGATGTCATCTGCGTGAATCGCGATGAGCCGACGGGGATTCACGACGATCCGCTCAGTGTGGCGTTCTTCGCTCCGCCCTTCGTCGCTGGCATTCTTGCCACTGGTGATACGTTGTATGGCAACGCAAGTACGAGTGGGGATCACAATTCGGCGTTCGGCGCGTCAACTGAGGCGCGTGGCTACGGCACCGCTATGGGCTTCGGTGCCAGTGCCATGTCCCATGGGGCTACGGCCTTCGGCGCCAATGCATATGCAAGAGGTCGCAACAGCATCGCGCTGGGTCGTAGTGCAAGCATTACCTACAGCGACGCCGATGAAGCCATTGCAATCGGATACAACGCCATGGCTGGAACGAACGCCACCAAGGGCGCCGTCGCCATAGGTGCGGGCTCACGTGCCCAGGACAATTCCTTGGCGTTGGGCTACAACGCCAGGTCGAGCAGCTGGGACAGCGTAGCCCTCGGCACCAGCTCCGTTGCAACGGAGTACCGAACGGTGTCGGTTGGCAGCAGTGACATCAAGCGCCGCATTGTGAATGTCGAGAAGGGCAGAATCTCAAGTGGGAGCAACGACGCCGTGACAGGGCATCAACTGTTCGAGACCGGAGAAAAGGTAACGGCCGCACAGCGACGCGCCGATCTTGCCTACACCAGTGCTGAAAGTTCCCAGAGAACTGCCGATAGTGCGCTGGTGAAGGCTGACAGTGCTTTGAGCACTACCGTCACCCTACGGGGCCTTATCGACCACGCGGGCAGCTCGGGTGAGATTCGAATCGGCAGGAGCAACAGCGGATCGCTGATTGACATTCGCAACAACGGTGGCAACGACCGCCGTATCGGAGGCGTTGCGGATGGGCAGGTCAGCGGGACCAGCCGTGAGGCGGTCAATGGCCGCCAGCTGAACATGACCCACGAACTCGCCAGCCAAGGCAAAACAGCTGCGACGGAGGCGTTGAAGACAGCGCAGGCAGCGACGTCCCGGCTTGATGGCGTCTCGTTGGCACTTGGCCAAGGGGCAAGTGCGAACGTCAATTCGGGGACGGCTGTAGGCGGAAATGCCATTGCAGGCCAGGATTCGGTCGCCTTGGGCAGTCGCTCCGAGGCCAAGCAGCCTGAGTCTGTGGCAGTGGGGAGCCGCGCTGATGCATTTGCAAGGCATAGCACAGCGTTGGGAAGCAATAGCGCAACTATTGGGGCGGCGAGCACGGCAGTGGGCCATTCGGCCAGAGCTGGGGGAACTGGCGCGGTCAGTATCGGCTACCGCGCACGGGCGGACGGCATCAACTCCCTGGCGATCGGCGCATCTGCCAATGCTGCACACAGTGGATCGGTGGCGCTGGGAGACGGCTCGGTGACGGACGGGGTCGATCAGGTTTCGGTGGGGAACAGCAGCGCCGGGACGCTACGCAGGATCGTAAATGTGGCTCGGGGCGCGCTGTCAGCGACCAGTACTGAGGCGGTAACGGGCGCGCAGCTGTTCGCCGTCGACGAGATGGCCCGTGGTGCCGAAACCCTGGCGCAGGGCGCGGCAACCGCTGCGGACAATGCAGTGGCCAAGGTAACGGTGCTGGAGGGGCTGGTGCGAGAGGATGGACCGTCGGGCAGTGTTCGCCTGGGTGGAAACAATTCCGGTTCCGTGCTGGATGTTCGTAACAAGAGTGATGGCAAGCGGAAGATCACTGGGGTTGCGGAAGGCGCGCTTGTTGCTGGTAGCACCGAAGCTGTGACGGGCGGGCAGCTGGCGGCAACCAACGCTAAAGTGGCCGGTGCTGAGAAGTCGATCGCTGACGTGCAGGCGCGCATGGAGGCTGGATCCAGGTACATTGCGGTGGGCACACCATTGGATGACGAGAAGGCGCAGGCGGGACGTCTCGGCGTTGCCATGGGTGACTCTGCGTTTGCATCACCCACCAAGGATGGCGCCGTTGCCCTCGGCAGCTATTCAAGAGCCCTCGGTGAGAACTCTGTTGCACTTGGCCGCGCTGCTTGGGTTCAGGATGGAGCGGATGGCGGCTTTGCCTTGGGTACTGGGTCCGCAGTAGGTGAGCAGGGAGGTTTGGCACTGGGCGCTGATAGCTCTGTGAAGAAGGGGGCGAAGAATGCGGTCGCCATCGGTGATTCTTCCACTGCTGCGGAGAGCAATACCGCATCCTTCGGCGATGGCGCGCTCCAGCGCCGCCTTACCAACCTCGCCCGCGGTACCGCCGACCACAACGCCACCACCGTCGGCCAGTTGAACGACACCCTTGCCGTCCTCGGCGGCGGCGCGAAGCTCGACGCAACTGGCAACGTGACCGCTCCCACCTACACCGTACAGAACACCCGCCAGCACACCGTCGGCGATGCACTGACCATCCTCGATGGCGCGGTGGTGCGCACTACCTCCCGCATGGACGGGGTCGAAGGCCAGCTCCGCTCCATCTTCCAGGACACCCCCACCGCCCGCGCCGACGGCCTCAACCAGATCACCCTGGCCGGCGCCAACGGCATGATCCTGTCCAACGTGGGCAACGGCCTTATCGCGGCCGGCAGCCGCGATGCGGTCAACGGCGGCCAGCTGCATTCCATGCAGCAGCAGCTAAACGGCCGCATGGATGGCCTGGAACAGCGCATCGACGGCCAGCCACAGTCGCGCATGATGGCGCTGGCTTCCAATGAGTCGGGCACGCCTGCCACCCCGCCCGTGGCTGAAGAGCCGGCGCCGCCCGCCAGCAACGACGACAAGGTCGCCGCCAACACCGGCAACGCGCCGAGGTCCTCGCCGCAGCCCAAGGCAGAGGCGCCGGAATCGCCGAAGCCGCAGGTCGACACCGCCGAACTGGAGAAGATGCTGGCCCGTGCCAACGACTACAGCGATGGCATCGCCCGCGAAGTGGATGCGCGCCTGAACAAGATGGACAAGCGCTTCAACCGCATGGCGGCGATGAGCAGCGCGCAGACCGCGATGGCGATGAACACCGCCGGCCTGGCCACGTACAACCGCCTGGGTGCGGGCGTGGGCTATGCCGAAGGCGAATCGGCCATGGCGGTGGGCTACCAGCGCGTGCTGAACGAGAAGGGTTCGGCCACCTTCAGCCTCAATGGTGCCTTCACCAACAGTGGTGAGCGCAGCATGGGCGTGGGCGTGGGTATCGGCTGGTAAGCCGTGATGCCCCGGCGTGGTGTGCGGTTACCGTGCGCTGCGCCGGGGCTTGGACTTTCAATGGCCAGCCACCCTTACATGCCCAGATCGGACAGCCCGGGGTGATCATCCGGGCGACGCCCCAGCGGCCAATGGAACCTGCGCTCGCTCTCCTTGATTGGCATGTCGTTGATGCACGAGAACCGGCGCTCCATCAGGCCATCTGCACCAAATTCCCAGTTCTCGTTGCCATAGGAACGGAACCAGTTGCCCGAGTCGTCATGCCATTCATAGGCGTAGCGCACGGCAATGCGGTTTTCGGTGAAGGCCCACAGCTCCTTGATCAGGCGGTACTCAAGCTCTTTCTTCCACTTGCGCGCAAGGAACTGGCGGGCTTCTTCGCGGCCGCTGGTGAACTCGGCACGGTTGCGCCACTGGGTGTCGAGCGAATAGGCGAGCGAGACGTTGTCGGCATCGCGGGAATTCCAGCCGTCTTCGGCCAGACGGACTTTCTGGGTGGCCGATTCAAGAGTGAACGGAGGAAGCGGCGGACGGGACGGTTCAGCGGACACGGTGGGGCCTCCAATGGGGATGGATACGCGGGTTACTTCAGCGGATGGGCGTTGCCCGGGCGTTATCGCCGGGCTTGTTTCAACAACACCTGCGCCACGTCCCTGGCATGGTCTGCAGCGCCGTAGTCGCCCATGACGCGGGATACGGTGATGGCACCTTCCATGAGTACCAGCAACTGCCGCGCCAGGGCGGCTGGCTGCTCGATACCCAGTTGCCCGGTCAGCTCCAGCGTGTAATCGAGCAACTTCTGTTTGTGATGCCTGGCAATCCGGCGGATCGGATCATCGGGGTTGCCGACCTCGCCCGCTGTGTTGATGAACGCGCAGCCGCGGTAATCCTCGGATTCAAACCAGCCCTTGAGCACCGTGAACATGCGCAGGAGGCGCGCTTCGGCGCTGTCGGCCTTCTCGCACTCGTGCCTGAACCAGTCCAACCAGCGCACATCGCGCGCGCTCAGCGCCTCGGCGGCGACCTGGTCCTTGTTTTCGAAATGGCGGTAGATGCTCTTGCGCGCCACGCCGGAGGTCTTTACCAGAAGATCCATGCCGGTGGCATGGATGCCGTTCTGGTAGATCAGGGCCTCGGCGGTCGCCAGGATCTTCTGCTTGGTGTCGTTGGTGATGGTGTCCACGACGCCAAGGTAGAACGATCGTTCTACCCTGTCAACTGCCACGTGCAGGAAACAAAAAAAAGGCGGGAACGCCTGCGCGCCCCGCCTTCTTCATCCACCATGGCCCAGCTGCCGGGCCGGAGAACCCGGGCCCTGCCCTTACTCCACCGTAACGCTCTTGGCCAGGTTGCGCGGCTTGTCCACATCGGTGCCGCGCGCCAGCGCGGTGTGGTAAGCCAGCAGCTGCACCGGAATGGTGTGCACGATCGGGCTGAGCACGCCGGCATGGCGCGGGGTGCGGATGACATGCACGCCTTCGGACTCGCTGAAATTGCTGTCCTGGTCGGCAAACACGAACAGCTCGCCGCCGCGGGCGCGCACTTCCTGCATGTTCGACTTCACCTTTTCCAGCAGGCTGTCGTTGGGCGCGATCACCACCACCGGCATGTCCTCGTCCACCAGCGCCAGCGGGCCGTGCTTCAGTTCACCGGCCGGGTAGGCCTCGGCGTGGATGTAGGAGATTTCCTTGAGCTTGAGCGCGCCTTCCAGTGCGATCGGGTAATGCAGGCCACGGCCCAGGAACAGCGCGCTGCTCTTGCGGGCGAAGCGCTCGGCCCAGGCGGCAATCTGCGGTTCCATGTTCAGCGCGTGCTGCACGCTGCCCGGCAGGAAGCGCAGCTGCTCCAGGTAATCGGCTTCCTGCGCGGCATCGACGCGGCCGTGCAGCTTGCCCAGCACCACGGTCAGCTGGAACAGCGCGGCCAGCTGGGTGGTGAAGGCCTTGGTCGAGGCCACGCCGATCTCGGCACCGGCACGGGTGTAGCAGACCAGCTCGCTGGCACGCGGGATCGCGCTTTCCGGCACGTTGCAGATCGACAGCGTGTGCTTGTGGCCCAGCGACTTGGCGTACTTCAGCGCTTCCATCGTATCCAGCGTTTCGCCGGACTGGGAAATGGTCACGATCAGGTGCTTGGGGTTGGCGTACGCCGCGCGGTAGCGGTACTCGCTGGCGATTTCCACGCTGCACGGCAAGCCGGCGATGGATTCGATCCAGTAGCGGGCGGTCAGGCCGGAGTAGTAGCTGGTGCCGCAGGCCAGGATCTGCACGCCTTCGATACCGGCCAGCACGGCCTCGGCACTCTTGCCGAACAGCTCGGCCGGGAAACCACCGGCGTCGATGGCCGCTTCGATGGTGTCGCCCAGCGCGCGCGGCTGCTCGTGGATTTCCTTCTGCATGAAGTGGCGGTACGGGCCCAGCTCCAGCGAGGCCAGCGAGACGTCGGACAGGTGCACGTCACGCTCGACCGGCTGGTCGTGCTCGTCGAACACCTGCACGCCGTCGCGGCGGACGTCGGCGGTGTCGCCCTCTTCCAGGAAGATGACCTTGCGGGTGGCCGAGATCACCGCCGAGACATCGGAAGCAACGAAGTTCTCGCCTTCACCCAGGCCCACCAGCAGCGGGCAGCCCATGCGTGCGCAGACGAAATGGTCCGGCTCGGCACGGCTGACCACGGCCAGCGCGTAGGCGCCAGTCAGTTCCTTCACCGTGCGCTGCAGCGCGCCCAGCAGGCTGTCGCCGCCCTTCAGGTGGTGGTGCATGAGGTGGGCGATCACTTCGGTGTCGGTCTGCGACTCGAAGGTGTAGCCCAGCGCGCGCAGCTTCTCGCGCTGTTCTTCATGGTTTTCGATGATGCCGTTGTGCACCAGCGCCACGCCGGCACTGATGTGCGGGTGCGCGTTGGCCTCGGTCACCCCGCCATGGGTGGCCCAGCGGGTATGGCCGATGCCCAGCTGGGAATGGAAGCCTTCGGCTTCGGCGGCGGTGGCCATTTCCGAGACACGGCCGGTACGGCGCACGCGGCGCACGTCCGGGCGCTCTGCACGGTCGATCACCGCGATGCCGGAGGAATCGTAGCCGCGATACTCCAGCCGCTTCAGTCCTTCGATCAGCACCGGCACCACATCGCGATCAGCGATCGCACCCACGATTCCACACATGTCGCGCTTTTCCTTGAAGACGGTCGCCGCATTCTAGCGTGGGTGCCCGTGCCGTCCCTCCTGTCCGCTTAATGAAAGTGTCCGCAACAGTGTCCGCGGACACCCGGACACGGAGAACCCAGTCGCAAACCATTGAAAAGGCGTGAAAAAAAGTTGGCACGGAGCGTGCTTGGTCTTTGGCACCACCGAAAGGCATGCTCCCGATGATCCGCGACACCTCTGCCCAGGACCAGATCGTTTCCGCCCCCTCCGCCAGCGCCCCCCGTGCGGCCTGGCAGCGCTACCGCTGGCCGGCCCTGGGCGCCATTGCCCTGCTGGCCGCCATCGGCTGGGCCGTGCATGCCTGGTCCAACGCCAGCCGCTCCTTCGACAGCAGCCGGGTGCGCATCGCCGAAGTGCAGCGTGGCGACCTGGTGCGCGACATCGCCGCCGACGGCCGCGTCATCGCCGCCAACAGCCCCACTCTGTACGCCATCTCCGCAGGTACGGTGGACCTGAAGGTGGTGGCCGGTGACGTGGTCAAGAAGGGCCAGGAGCTGGCGATCATCGACAGCCCGGAACTGCGCAGCAAGCTGGCCCAGGAACAGGCCACTCTGGCCGGCCTGGAAGCCGAAGCCAGCCGCGCGGCGCTGGACGCTACCCTGGCCCGCGCCAAGTCGCGCAAGGAAACCGACCAGGCCAGCATCGAACGGCAGGCCGCCGACCGTGACCTGCAGCGCTACCAGCGCGGCTACGACGGCGGCGCGGTGCCGCAGATCGACCTGGCCAAGGCCCAGGATTCGCTGAAGAAGGCCGACATCACCCTGGCCAACGCGACCACCGATGCGCGCCTGCAGAGCCAGGGCGCCGACCTGGACGCACGCAACAAGCGCCTGCTGGCCGACCGCCAGAAGGCGGTGGTAACCGAAGTGCAGCGCCAGGTGGATGCGCTGACCCTGCGCGCGCCGTTCGATGGCCAGGTCGGCCAGGTGCAGGCCACCCAGGCCACCAACCTGGCGGCCAACGCGCCGGTGCTGGGCGTGGTCGACCTGTCCAAGTTCGAAGTGGAGATCAAGGTGCCGGAGAGCTTCGCCCGTGACCTGGCGATCGGCATGCCCGCACAGCTGACCGGCGGCAACGGCAAGCCGTTCCCGGGCGAGATCAGCGCGGTCTCGCCGGAAGTGGTCAACGGCGAGGTCAATGCCCGCGTGCGCTTTGCCGCTGCGCAGCCGGAAGGCCTGCGCCAGAGCCAGCGCATGTCGGTGCGCGTGCTGCTCGATACCCGCCGCAACGTGATGAAGGTCGAGCGTGGCCCGTTCGTCGAACAGGGCAACGGCGTAGCCTACGTGATGGACGGCCGCACTGCCGTGCGCCGGCCGGTGGAACTGGGCGTCAGCAGCCTGGGCGAAGTGGAAATCAAGTCGGGTGTGCAGCCAGGTGACCGCATCGTGGTCTCGGGCAGCGACCTGTTCAAGGACGCCGAACGCGTCTCCGTCAACTGACACATCCTGGAGAGAGGACACCCCATGTACATGCTCGAAATGCGTTCGGTCGCCAAGGTATTCCGTACCGAACAGGTGGAAACCCACGCACTGCGCTCGCTGGAACTGCAGGTCAAGGAAGGCGAGTTCGTCGCCGTCACCGGTCCGTCCGGCTCCGGCAAGACCACCTTCCTCAACATCGCCGGCCTGCTGGAAACCTTCACCAGCGGCACCTACCTGCTGGACGGCGAGGACGTGAGCACGCTGGGCGATGATGCGCGCAGCCGCATGCGCAACCAGAAGATCGGCTTCATCTTCCAAGGCTTCAACCTGATCCCCGACCTGAACCTGTTCGACAACGTGGACGTGCCGCTGCGCTACCGCAGGATGGGCGCCGGCGAGCGCCGCGAGCGCATCGAGAAGGCGCTGAACCAGGTGGGCCTGGGCTCGCGCATGAAGCACTACCCCAACGAACTGTCCGGCGGCCAGCAGCAGCGCGCCGCCATCGCCCGCGCCCTGGCCGGCAGCCCGCGCCTGCTGCTGGCCGACGAACCGACCGGCAACCTGGACACGCAGATGGCGCGTGGCGTGATGGAGCTGCTGGAAGAGATCAACGCGGCCGGCACCACCATCGTCATGGTCACCCATGACCCGGAACTGGCCGCGCGCGCGCAGCGCAACGTGCACATCGTCGATGGCCAGGTGACCGACCTGGTGCGTGAGCCGGTGCTGGCCACGCCGCGCCGCATCGTCGCCGTCAACGAGTGAGGGCCCGACCATGTTCGCCTACTACGCCCGTCTGGCGGCGCGCAGCTTCCGCCGCAACAAGGTCCTGACCGCGCTGATGGTGGTCGCCATCGCGCTGGGCATCGGCGCCTCGATGACCACCCTGACCGTCTTCCACGTGCTCTCCGGCGATCCGATCCCGGACAAGAGCGACCGCCTGTTCTACGTGCAGCTGGACCCGGGCCCCCGTGGCGGCTACGTGCCCGGCGAGGAACCCAATACGCAGATGACCCGCTTCGATGGCGAGGCCCTGCTGCGCGAAGCCAAGGCCGAACGCCAGGCGCTGATGAGCGGCGGCGGCGGCACCATCGAGCCGGAGGGCAGCACGCTGCAGCCGTTCTCGATCGACACCCGCTGGACCTCGGCCGACTTCTTCCCGATGTTCAACGTGCCGATGCAGTACGGCCGTGCCTGGACCCGCCAGGATGACGACGGTCGCGCGCGCGTGGTGGTCATCTCCAAGGCGCTGAACGACAAGCTGTACCAGGGCGGCAACAGCGTGGGCAAGGACATCCGCATGGATGGCCAGAGCTTCCGCATCGTGGGCGTGATGAAGGAATGGAACCCCGAGCCGCAGTTCTTCGACCTCACCACCGGCAGCTACGGCAAGGACGAGGATCTGCTGCTGCCGATGTCCACGTCGATGGACCTGAAGCTGGGCAGCAGCGGCAACATGAACTGCTTCGGCGAGAACCCCGACGGCGACAGCTACACCTTGAACGCGCCCTGCACCTGGCTGCAGTACTGGGCCGAGATGGACCCGGGCAAGGCCGATGACTACCGCCGCTACCTGGAAAACTATTCCAGCCAGCAGCGTGAGGCCGGCCGCTTCGAGCGCCCGCCGAACGTGCGCCTGCGCAACGTGATGCAGTGGCTGGACTTCAACGGTGCAGTGCCCAGCGATGTGCGCCTGCAGCTGTGGCTGGCGCTGGGCTTCCTGGGCGTGTGCCTGGTCAACACCGTGGGCCTGCTGCTGGCCAAGTTCCTGCGCCGCAGCGGCGAGATCGGCGTGCGCCGCGCACTGGGTGCCAGCCGCGGCCAGATCTTTCTGCAGTGCCTGGTGGAAGCCGGTGCGGTGGGCGTGGTCGGTGGCGTGCTGGGCATCGGCGTGGCCCTGCTCGGCCTGTTCGCCGTGCGCCAGCAGCCGGTGGACTACGCCAAGCTGGCCCACCTGGACGGCAGCATGCTGCTGCTGGCCATCGGCCTGACCCTGTTTGCCAGCGTTGCCGCTGGTTTCCTGCCCGCCTGGCGCGCGATGCAGGTCACCCCGGCCATCCAGCTCAAGTCGCAGTAAGTACCGGAACGAGGACTCCCATGGACATCCGCCCCATCCTCAGCACCCTGCGCCGGCACAAGACCGCCGCCGCCCTGATCGTGCTGGAAGTCGCCCTGACCTGCGCCATCGTCTGCAACGCGCTGTTCCTGGTCAGCCAGCGCGTGGAAAAGATCAGCATGCCCAGCGGCATCGCCGAGAACGAGCTGGTGATGGTCCGCGTCAGCGGCATCGGCAAGCAGACCAACGGCATGGCCCGCACCCGCGAGGACCTGGCGTCGCTGCGCGCCATTCCCGGCGTCACCAGTGCCACCATCATCAACCAGGTGCCGTTCCGCGGCGGCTCGTCCAGCAGCAGCATCCAGCGCCAGCAGGACCAGGAACGGCCGACCACCGAGGCATCGATGTACACGATGTCCGAGGATGGCATCCGCACGATGGGCATCAACGTGATCGCCGGGCGTGACTTCCTGCCCGACGAGTACATGGACTACGCCACCGTCTCCAAGGCCGGTTCCAAGGACACGGCCATCCCGGTGATCTTCAGCCAGGCCACCGCAGCGAAGATGGAACCGGACGGCAGCGCGCTGGGCAAGACCTACTACATGGGCAAGCAGCCGCTGCACGTCATCGGCATCGTCGACACCCTCACCACGCCCACCGGCTGGGCCGACAACTGGAACGAGTCGATGCTGATGCCGCTGCGCCGCGGCTTCGACGAGGGCGGCACCTACATGCTGCGCACCGCACCGGAGCGCCGCGATGAAGTGCTCAAGGCGGCCGTCGCCGCGCTGGAGCGCAACGATGCCAACCGCCTGATGCGCGACAAGAAGACCTACGAGGATCAGCGCAAGGACTACTTCAAGAACGACCGCGCCATGGTGGGCCTGCTGGTGACGGTGTGCATCGCGCTGCTGGTGGTCACCGCGCTGGGCATCATCGGCCTGGCCAGCTTCTGGGTGCAGCAGCGCAGCAAGCAGATCGGCATCCGCCGTGCGCTGGGTGCCACCCGCGGGCAGATCCTGCGCTACTTCCAGACCGAGAACTTCCTGCTGGCCACGCTGGGCATCGTGCTGGGCATGCTGGCTGCATACGCGATCAACCTGGCGCTGATGAACATGTACGAGCTGCCGCGCATGCCGCTGCTGTACCTGCCGCTGGGTGCGGTGCTGCTGTGGGTGCTGGGCCAGGTGGCCGTGTTCGGCCCGGCCCGCCGCGCCGCTGCCGTGCCGCCGGCCGTTGCCACCCGGGGCGCGTGAGATGCGCGCCCTGGCCCTGGCGGTTGCGATGACCGTGGCGCTGCCGCTGCCGGTGCTTGCCGGCAGCAGCACGGTGCAGACGATGAACTGGCAGCAGGAAGGCGCGCGGCTGGCGCTGCGCTCCACCGAAGGCCAGGTGCAGGTCGATGCAGCCAGCCCCGAGGCGCGCTTCGGCGTGCGCCGGGGCGACCGCATCCTGCGCGTGGACGACGCCCCGGTGCGGCAGATCGACCAGCTGGCCACCGCCCTGCGCAAGGCCGACGCCGCAGGCAGGACGCAGGCCTACCTGCTGCTGCGTCGCGACAGCCGCACGTTCAGCGTGCCGGTTGCGGTGGCCACCTGGAAGGCCGTGCTGGTACCACCGCCGGCACCGCCCTCACCGGCGCCGCCACCGCCGCCGCGCTGACCTTCCCCGGCCCCTGCGGGGCCACCGGTTTGGCTATATTGGCGAGGTCACGGTAGCGCCGGGCCATGCCCGGCGGCTCTGCCAACCACGCTGCTCCTGAATCCGCCGGGCATGGCCCGGCGCTACCTATATTCGAACCATGCCTGCGATCCTGATCATCGATGACAACGCCAGCGTCGGCACCGCGCTGGACGTGCTGTTTTCCCTGCATGACATCGACACGCTGCAGGCGCAGAGCCCGGCCGATGGCCTGGCGATGCTGGAGAGCCACGCGGTCGACCTGGTCATCCAGGACATGAATTTCACCGAGGACACCACCTCCGGCGAGGAAGGCGAGGCCCTGTTCGCGCAGATCCGCGCGCGCCACCCCGACCTGCCGGTCATCCTGCTGACCGCATGGACCCACCTGAGCAGCGCGGTGGACCTGGTCAAGGCCGGCGCCGCCGATTACCTGGCCAAGCCCTGGGATGACCGCAAGCTGCTGACCACGGTCAACAACCTGCTGGAACTGTCCGAAGCCCGCCGCGAGCTGGACCAGCGGCGCGCACGCGAGGAACGCCAGCGCAACGCTCTTGAAGAGAAGTACGAACTTTGCGGTGCGGTGTTCGCCGATCCCGCCAGCGAGCGCGTCATCGCCCTGGCCTGCCAGGTCGCCCGCTCGGAGCTGCCGGTGCTGATCACCGGCCCCAACGGCGCCGGCAAGGAAAAGATCGCGCAGATCATCCAGGCCAACTCGCTGGCGGCCAAGGGGCCGTTCGTCGCGGTCAACTGCGGTGCCCTGCCCTCCGAACTGATCGAGGCCGAACTGTTCGGCGCCGAGGCCGGTGCCTACACCGGTGCCAACAAGGCGCGTGAGGGCAAGTTCGAAGCCGCCGATGGCGGCACGCTGTTCCTGGATGAGATCGGCAACCTGTCGCTGGGCGGGCAGATGAAGCTGCTGCGCGTACTGGAAACCGGCCGCTTCGAGCGCCTGGGCTCCAACCGCGAGCGCCAGGTCAAGGTGCGGGTGGTCAGTGCCACCAATGCCGATCTGCCGGCGATGATCCGCGATGGCAGCTTCCGCGAAGACCTCTATTACCGCCTCAACACGGTGGAACTGGCGCTGCCGCCGCTGGCCGAGCGCGCGGGCGACATCGTGCCGCTGGCCGAGCGCTTTCTCACGGCGGGCAAGCCACTGTCCACCGCTGCGGCCGCCGCACTGCAGCGGCACCCGTGGCCGGGCAACGTGCGCGAGCTGCGCAACGTGATCCAGCGCGCCGAGCTGCTGGCCAGCGGCAACCGCATCGAGGTGGCCGACCTCAACCTGCCGCGTGCCCCGGCCGCACCGCGACCGGCGCCCAGCACCGGCAACGATCCCGACCGCGCGCGCATCGAGGACGTGCTGGCGCGCAACCACGGCGTCATCGCCCAGGCGGCGGCCGAGCTGGGCCTGAGCCGCCAGGCCCTGTACCGCCGCATGGACCGCCACGGCATCCCGCGCGAATGAAACGGCGCTCCTTCACCTTCCGCCTGTTCCTGCGCCTGCTGCCGGTGCTGGCGCTGGCGGCTGCGCTGCCGTGGCTGCTGGCCTACTGGATGAACCACGGCTGGTGGGTGACAGCGATCTCCTCGGTCGTGCTGCTGTCGCTGATGTGGTGGTCGCTGCGCCGTGCCACGGCACCGGTGCGATCGCTGATGCGTGCCCTGGCCGGCACCACCAGCAGCTACCGCGATGGCGAGTTCAACTTCGGTGTGTACTGGCCGGGCAACGACGAGCTGGGCGACTTGGTGCAGGCACACCGCGAGCTGGGCGACGTGCTGCGCGAGCAGCGCCAGGGCTTGGTGCAGCGCGAACTGCTGCTGGACACCATGGTGCAGAACACGCCGGTGGCGATGCTGCTGATCGCCGCCGGTGGCGACGGCATTTCCCGCGTGGTGTTTTCCAACCTGGCTGCGCGCAAGCTGCTGCACGGTGGCTGGAAGCTGGAAGGCCAGCGCATGGAAGAGGTACTGGAACAGCTGCCGGTGGAACTGCGCGATGCCATCGCGCGGGGTGGCGACAGCCTGTTCGCGGTGCGTGCGGAAGTGGAGGACGGCGTCGAGCCCGACGAGGATGACGAACAGGTCTACCATCTGTCGCGGCGCGCGTTCCATCTGAATGGTCGCCCGCACGATCTGCTGCTGGTGCGCCAGTTGACCGCCGAACTGCGCCGCCAGGAAGTGCAGACCTGGAAGAAGGTGATCCGGGTGATCAGCCATGAACTGAACAACTCGCTGGCACCGATTGCCTCGCTGGCCCATTCCGGTGGCGAGCTGGTCAAGCGCGAACGCTTCGACCGCCTGCCGGAAATCTTCAGCACCATCGAGGATCGCGCGCGCCATCTGGAAGGCTTCATCCGCGGCTATGCGCGTTTTGCCAAGCTGCCGCAGCCGCAGCTGCAGACCGTGCACTGGGCGCCGTTCCTGTCCAGCCTGCGCCAGCAGATTCCCTTCGGCATGGACCGCGAGCCGGACGAGACACTGAGCAGCCGCATCGACATCGCCCAGTTCGGCCAGGCGCTGTTGAACCTGCTGAAGAACGCACACGAAGCCTGCGCCGAAGCCGACCCGCCCAACGACGATGTGCAGGTGCAGCTGACGCGGCTGCCGCAGTGGCTGCGCCTGGACGTGCTGGACCGCGGCAAGGGCATGAACGAACAGGTGCTGCAGAACGCGCTGATGCCGTTCTATTCAACCAAGCGCAACGGCACCGGCCTGGGCCTGGCGCTGACCCGCGAGATCGTTGAAGCGCACGGCGGCCGCGTATCGCTGCAGAACCGCGGTGACGGCGGGTTGTGCGTGTCGATCCTGCTGCCGGTGGGTTGATCGGTTGGCCGCATCCACGCATGGCGTGGATCTACTGCCGCCGGGCATGGCCCGGCGCTACCTTGGCGGACATTCCCCAGTAGATCCACGCCATGCGTGGATGGCATTACCAGTAGATCCACGCCATGCGTGGATGGCATTACCAGTAGATCCACGCCATGCGTGGATAGCGGCGGTGCCTCAGGACTTCTTCACCGGCCGCTTCCAGCCATCGATGGTTTCCTGTCGTGCGCGGGCCAGGGTCAACTTGCCATCCGGCGCATTGCGGGTGATGACCGAACCGGCCGCGATGGTCGCGCCCTGCCCGATCGTCACCGGTGCCACCAGCGCGCTGTTGGAGCCGATGAAGGCGTGGTCGCCGATGGTCGTGGTCGACTTGTTCACCCCGTCGTAGTTGCAGGTGATGGTGCCGGCGCCGATGTTGACCTTGCTGCCGATCACTGCATCGCCCAGGTAGGTCAGGTGGTTGGCCTTGCTGCCCACGCCCAGGGTGACCTTCTTGGTTTCCACGAAGTTGCCCACGTGCACGCCGTCGGCCAGCACGGTGCCCGGGCGCAGGCGCGCGAACGGGCCGATCTGCGCGGCACCCTCGGTCACCACGCCTTCCAGGTCGCAGTGCGCGCGCACTTCGGTGCCCGGTCCCAGGCGCACGTCTTTCAGGCGGGTGAACGGGCCGACGGTCACGCCATCGGCCAGCTCCACCTTGCCTTCGAGGATCACATCGACATCGATCAGCACGTCGCTGCCGACCGTGACCTCGCCGCGGATATCCAGGCGCGCCGGATCGAGCACGCGCGCACCCTGCGTGCACAGGGCACGCACCGCGCGGCGCTGCCAGGCACGTTCCAGCTGCGAGAGCTGCCACGGATCATTCGCGCCTTCGGCTTCCTGCGCATCGGACACCAGCGCCATCTCCGCCGGGGTGTACTCGTGTGCGGCGAAGGCGAACACATCGGTCAGGTAGTACTCGCCCTGCGCGTTGCTGTTGGACAGCTGCGAAAGCCAGCGGCGCAGCGCCGTCGATTCGGCGGCGATGATGCCGGTGTTGATGGTGCGCACGCGCAGCTGGTCGTCGTTCGCATCCTTCTGTTCGACGATCGAACCGACCCGGCCTTCAGCATCGCGCAGCACGCGGCCGTACCCGGTCGGGTCGTCAACCTCGGCCACCAGCACCGCCAGGCGGCCTGGCTGGGCCAGCAGGTGGCGCAGCGTGTCCGCACGGATCAGCGGCACGTCGCCGTACAGCACCAGCACCTGCGCGGCATCGGGCACCTCCGGCATGGCCTGTGCCACGGCATGGCCCGTGCCCAGCTGCTGCGCCTGTTCGGCCCACAGCAGGTCGGTCTGGTCGGCGAAGCGCTGGCGGACGGCTTCTCCGCCGTGCCCGTACACCACATGGATGGCGGACGGCTGCAGTTCCCGCGCCGCGGCGATCACGTGGGCCAGCATCGGCTGGCCGGCGATCGGCTGCAGCACCTTGGGCAACACGGATTTCATGCGCTTGCCAGCGCCGGCGGCGAGGATGATGACGTGCAGGGCTTGGGTCATGGGCAGCGGTCCGTGGTTCGTTGCCGCTGATTCTAGAGCGTCGGCCGTTAACATGGCGGCCTGCCCGTCTCTATTGCCGCCATGAGCCTGCTCCGCCAGGGAAGTGCCTACATCATCATCGGCCTGTTGCAGCTGCTGCTGGACTGGCTGGTGTTCGTCGCCCTGACGGCGGCGGGCATGCCGGTGGTGCCGGGCAACATCGCCGGGCGCGTGGCCGGCATGCTGCTGGGTTTCTGGTTGAACGGGCGGATCACCTTCGCCGATGCACAGGGCCGGCAACGGCTGGGCTGGCATCGCTTTGCCCGCTTCCTGCCACTGTGGCTGCTGCTGACCGCGGCGAGCACGCTGCTGGTGTCTACCGCCGACCATACGCTGGGGCTGGAATACGCCTGGCTGGCCAAGCCGCTGGTGGAAGGCGGCCTGGCCGGCGTGTCGTTCCTGTTGATGCGCTACGTGGTGTATCGCTGACGGTCGACTCTACCCGTCGGGGCCGCGGGAAAACCTGCCCGGTAGAGTCGACCGTTGGTCGACCATCGCGCGCAGCGCGGGGTTTTCGCGGGCCATCCGGAAGAGCAGTCGACCAACGGTCGACTCTACCAACGCTGACGGCACAAACAAAAACGCCGGCACATGGCCGGCGTTTCTGCAGGGTGGCGCGAACCTCAGTGCTTGAGGGTCTTGCGCAGGCGCTCCAGCGCCTGCAGCTGCACCACGGCTTCGGCCAGCTTCTGCTGGGCCTCGGCCACTTCCATGGCTTCACCGCGGTTGGCCAGGATGCGCTCGGCTTCTTCCTTGGCCTTGCGGACCGAGGCTTCGTCGATGTCCTGCGCACGGATCGCGGTGTCGGCCAGCACGGTGACCACCTGCGGCTGCACTTCCAGGATGCCGCCGGAAATGGCGAAATCCAGCTGCTCGCCGTTCGGCGTGGTCACCACCACCTTGCCCGGCTTCAGGCGGGTGATCAGCGGTGCGTGCTTGGGCGCGATGCCCAGTTCGCCGAGCTCACCCGTAGCCACGACCAGAGTCGCTTCACCACGGAAGATTTCCTGCTCGGCGCTGACGATGTCGCAACGGATGGTGCTCATGATCAGGCCTTCTCAGCCATCTTCTTGGCCTTCTCGACCGCTTCTTCGATGCTGCCGACCATGTAGAACGCCTGCTCCGGCAGGTGATCGTACTCACCATCGACAATGGCCTTGAAGCCACGGATGGTGTCCTTCAGCGACACGTACTTGCCCGGCGAACCGGTGAACACTTCGGCCACGTGGAACGGCTGGCTGAAGAAGCGCTCGATCTTGCGGGCGCGCGACACGGCCTGCTTGTCTTCCTCGGACAGTTCGTCCATGCCCAGGATGGCGATGATGTCCTTCAGTTCCTTGTACTTCTGCAGGGTCTGCTGGACGCGCTGGGCGGTGTCGTAGTGCTCGTGGCCGATGACCAGCGGGTCCATCTGGCGGCTGGTGGAGTCCAGCGGATCGACGGCCGGGTAGATACCCAGCGAGGCGATCGAACGCGACAGGGTGACGGTCGAGTCCAGGTGGGCGAAGGTGGTCGCCGGCGACGGATCGGTCAAGTCATCCGCGGGAACGTAGACGGCCTGGATCGAGGTGATCGAACCGTTCTTGGTCGAGGTGATGCGCTCCTGCAGAACGCCCATTTCCTCGGCCAGGGTCGGCTGGTAACCCACGGCGGACGGCATACGGCCCAGCAGTGCCGAGACTTCGGTACCGGCCAGGGTGTAGCGGTAGATGTTGTCGACGAACAGCAGGACGTCCTTACCCTTGCCGTTTTCGTCCTTCTCGTCGCGGAAGTACTCGGCCATGGTCAGGCCGGTCAGGGCGACGCGCAGACGGTTGCCCGGCGGCTCGTTCATCTGGCCGTACACCATCGCCACCTTGTCGAGGACGTTGGAGTCCTTCATTTCGTGGTAGAAGTCGTTGCCCTCACGGGTACGCTCACCCACGCCGGCGAACACGGACAGACCGCTGTGCGCCTTGGCGATGTTGTTGATCAGCTCCATCATGTTGACGGTCTTGCCGACCCCGGCGCCGCCGAACAGGCCGACCTTGCCGCCCTTGGCGAACGGGCACATCAGGTCGATGACCTTGATGCCGGTTTCCAGCAGCTCGGTGGCCGGGGACTGGTCTTCGTACGACGGGGCTGCGCGGTGGATTTCCCAGCTGTCGCTGGCGGCCACCGGGCCGGCTTCGTCGATCGGACGGCCCAGCACGTCCATGATGCGGCCCAGGGTGCCAGCGCCGACCGGCACGGAGATGCCGCGGTCGGTGTTGACGGCCACCAGGTTGCGCTTCAGGCCGTCGGTGGAACCGAGGGCGATGGTACGCACCACGCCGTCGCCCAGCTGCTGCTGGACTTCGAGGGTGATTTCGGTGTTTTCGACCTTCAGTGCGTCATACACCTTCGGCACCGACTCACGCGGGAATTCGACGTCGACGACCGCGCCGATGATCTGAACGATCTTGCCCTGACTCATTGCTGCATCCTCTAAATGTGTGCTTTGAACGAACGCGGTCAGACTGCTGCCGCGCCGCCGACGATTTCGGAGATTTCCTGGGTGATCGCTGCCTGGCGCGCCTTGTTGTAGACGAGCTGCAGGGTGCCGATCAGCTTGTTGGCGTTGTCGCTCGCCGCCTTCATCGCGACCATGCGTGCGGCATGTTCGGAGGCGACGTTTTCCAGCAGTGCCTGGTACACCAGCGATTCGATGTAACGCGTCATCACGTGCTCCAGCACGGTCGCGGCATCGGGTTCGTACAGGTAGTCCCAGTCATGGTGGGCGACCTGCTTTTCAGCCGGCGGCAGCGGCAGCAGCTGATCGAAGCTGGCCTTCTGCACCATGGTGTTCACGAAGCGGTTGTAGACCAGGTACACGCGGTCGATCTTGCCTTCGGTGAAGGCGTCGAGCATGACCTTGATCACACCGATCAGCGATTCCAGCTTCGGCACGTCGCCGATGTGGGTCACGCTGCCGACCATGTTGACCTTCACGCGGCGGAAGAAGGTCGATGCCTTCTGGCCGATGGTCACCAGGTCCACTTCAGCACCCTTGTCCTGCCATGCCTTGGCTTCGCCCAGCATCTTGCGGAACAGGTTGTTGTTGAGGCCGCCAGCCAGGCCGCGATCGGAGGAGATCACGATGAACCCGACCCGCTTGACCTGCTCGCGCTCGACCAGGAACGGATGCTGGTAATCGGTGCTGGCCTGGGCCAGGTGGCCGATCACCTGCTTCATCGCCTGCGCGTACGGACGCGAGGTCTTCATCCGATCCTGCGCCTTGCGGATCTTGGAGGCCGAGACCATTTCCAGGGCGCGCGTCACCTTGCGGGTGTTCTGCACGCTCTTGATCTTGGTTTTGATTTCGCGTCCGCTTGCCATCTTTGATTCCCGTAGAGCGGGGCGATGCCCCGCTGCAATCAACGGTGTAGCGGGGCCTGGCCCCGCCACACGTCTGTCTTACCAGCTGCCGGTGGTCTTGAACTCGGCGATGCCCTTCTTGAAGGCACCTTCGATGTCGTTGTCCCAACCGCCGGTGGCGTTGACCTTGCCGACCAGCTCGCCCTGGGTGTTGGCGAAGTGGGCATGCAGGCCTTCTTCGAAGGCCAGCAGCTTGTTGACCGGCACGTCGTCGAGGTAACCCTCGTTGACCGCGTAGATCGACAGCGCCTGGTTGGCGATCGACATCGGCGCGTACTGCTTCTGCTTCATCAGCTCGGTGACGCGCTGGCCACGCTCCAGCTGCTTGCGGGTCGCTTCGTCCAGGTCCGAGGCGAACTGCGCGAACGCAGCCAGTTCACGGTACTGGGCCAGCGAGATACGGATGCCGCCCGACAGCTTCTTGATGATCTTGGTCTGGGCCGAGCCACCGACGCGCGACACCGAGATACCGGCGTTCACGGCCGGGCGGATGCCGGCGTTGAACAGATCGGTTTCCAGGAAGATCTGGCCGTCGGTGATCGAAATCACGTTGGTCGGAACGAAGGCGGACACGTCGCCGGCCTGGGTTTCGATGATCGGCAGCGCGGTCAGCGAACCGGTCTTGCCGGTGACCTTGCCTTCGGTGAACTTCTCGACGTATTCCTCGGACACGCGGGCTGCGCGCTCGAGCAGACGGGAGTGCAGGTAGAACACGTCACCCGGGTAGGCTTCACGGCCCGGCGGGCGCTTCAGCAGCAGCGAGATCTGGCGGTAGGCCACGGCCTGCTTGGACAGATCGTCGTACACGATCAGCGCGTCTTCGCCGCGGTCCATGAAGTACTCACCCATGGTGCAGCCCGAGTAGGCGCTGATGTACTGCATGGCAGCCGATTCGGAAGCGGTGGCGGCAACGACGACCGTGTGGGCCAGTGCGCCGTTTTCTTCCAGCTTGCGCACGATGTTGGCGATGGTCGAAGCCTTCTGGCCGATCGCAACGTACACGCACTTGATGCCGGTGCCCTTCTGGTTGATCACCGCATCGATGGCCATCGCGGTCTTGCCGGTCTGGCGGTCGCCGATGATCAGCTCGCGCTGGCCACGGCCGATCGGGATCATCGAGTCGACCGACTTGTAACCGGTCTGCACCGGCTGGTCGACCGACTTGCGCCAGATCACGCCCGGAGCAACGCGCTCCACCGGAGCGGTCAGGTCGGTGCCCAGCGGGCCCTTGCCGTCGATCGGCTCGCCCAGCGCGTTCACGACGCGGCCCAGCAGTTCCGGACCGACCGGCACTTCCAGGATGCGGCCGGTGGTCTTGGCGACGTCGCCTTCGCGCAGGTGCTCGTAGTCACCCAGGACCACGGCGCCGACCGAGTCGCGCTCCAGGTTCAGGGCCAGGGCGAAGGTGTTGTTCGGCAGTTCGATCATTTCGCCCTGCATCACGTCGGCCAGACCGAAGATGCGCACGATGCCGTCGGACACGCTGGTCACGGTGCCTTCGTTGCGCGATTCCGCGGCCAGCTTGACCTTCTCGATGCGGTTCTTGATCAGTTCGCTGATTTCGGAGGGGTTGAGCGTGGTTGCCATCGTCAAGTCCTAGTGCCGGCAGCGGGGCCGGACGTTAAATGAATTCAGTTAGCGAGCGCGGTCTGCAGACGGGCCAGCTTGCCCTTCAGCGAACCATCGATGACCACGTCGCCGGCGTCGATGACGGCACCGCCGATCAGCGAGGCATCGACCGCGGTGGTCACTTCGACCTCGCGGTTGAAGCGCTTGCGCAGCGCGACCTTGATCGCGTCCAGCTCACCGGCCGACAGTTCGGCCGCCGAGGTCACCGTGGCCTTGACCACGTGCTCGGCTTCGGCGCGCAGGGCGTCGAACATGCCAGCGACTTCCGGCAGCAGCGGCAGACGATGCGATTCGGCCAGCACGGCGAGGAAACGCGAGTAGGTCTCACCGTGGGTTTCCGGTGCCAGCAGTGCGACGGCTTCGTCGCGACCCAGCTCCGGGTTGGCGAGCAGGGCCGCCACGCGCGGGTCGGCGGCGACGTGGGCGGAGAACGCCAGGGCGTCCGACCACGGCGCGAACGTGCCTTCGTCACGCGCGGTCGCGAAGGCGGCGCGGGCGTACGGGCGGGCAAGCGTGAGGGCCTGGCTCATCCTTAGATCTCCGAGGCCAGCTCGTCGAGCAGCGCCTTGTGGGCGTTGGCGTCGATTTCGCGCTTGAGCAGCTTTTCGGCACCGGTCACGGCCAGCGCGGACACCTGCTTGCGCAGATCTTCACGGGCACGGTTGGCGGCGGCGTCGATCTCAGCCTGGGCCAGTTCCTTCTGACGGGTGGCTTCGGTGATCGCTTCGTTACGGGCAGCATCAACGATCTGGTTGGCGCGCGCGTGGGCCTGGTCGATGATCTCGTTGGCCTTGGTGCGTGCTTCTTTCAGCGCTTCGTTGACCTTCTCCTGCGCCTGGGCCAGATCTTTCTGGCTGCGGTCGGCAGCAGCGAGGCCTTCAGCGATCTTCTGCTGGCGCTCTTCGATCGCGTTCATCAGCGGCGGCCAGATCTTGGTCGCGATGATCCAGATCAGACCAGCGAAGGCGAGCGCCTGCGCAAGAAGGGTGAAATTGATATTCATGGTTAGCTCGATCGCTGGTTTCGGGGTGGAAGCGCCGCCGAAGCGGCGCATCCGGCCTTCATCCGAAACCGGGTGCATCAGCACCCGGTCGTCTCAAACCGCTGTATCAGCCGGCCAGAGCCTTGGTGACGGCGCCAGCAAAGGCAGCCGACAGCGGGTTGGCGAAGGCCAGCAGCAGGCCGACGGCGACCGAGATGATGAACGCGGCGTCGATCAGGCCGGCGGTGATGAACATGCGGACCTGCAGGACCGGGATCAGTTCCGGCTGGCGGGCGGCCGACTCCAGGAACTTACCAGCCATGATGGCCAGACCCAGGCCAGCGCCCAGCGCGGCCAGGCCGATCATGATGCCGACGGCAAGGGCGGTGGAGCTCTGAATCTGCGCGAAGTTGGTCAGGACGGCGAAGTACATGGTTATCTCCAGGAACTAAGTTGCTAAGGGTGATGAAACGGATGAAGGTGAAACTGGTTGAAGCTTGAAACTCAGTGAGCGTCTTCCGACAGGCTCAGGTACACGATCGACAGCATCATGAAGATGAAGGCCTGCAGCGGGATCACCAGCAGGTGGAACAGCATCCAGCCCAGACCGAATGCACCACCGGCAATGGCACCGAAGAAACCGGCACCACCCAGCACCCAGATCAGCAGGAACACGATTTCGCCGCCGAACATGTTGCCGAACAGTCGCATCGCCAGCGAGATCGGCTTGCTCAGCCACTCGACGATGTTGAGGATCAGGTTGAACGGCATCATCCACTTGCCGAACGGCGCCGTCAGGAATTCCTTGATGAAGCCCAGCAGGCCCTTCGACTTCAGCGCGAAGAACAGCATCAGGAAGAACACGCTGAAGGCCATGCCCAGGGTGGCGTTGACGTCAGCGGTCGGAACCGGCTTCCAGTAGTGCACGCCGGCCATTTCCAGCGGCTTGGCGATGAAATCGGCCGGGATCATCTTCAGCAGATTCATCAGCAGAATCCAGAAGAAGATGGTGATGGCGATCGGCGTGACCAGCTTGCTCTTGCCGTGGTAGGTGTCCTTGGCCTGGCGGTCAACGAACTCCAGGCAGATTTCCACGAACGCCTGCCACTTGCCCGGCACGCCGGCGGTGGCCTTGCGGGTACCCATCCAGAACGCGACCACGATCACCAGGCCCATCAGGACGGCGGTGAGGAAGGTATCGACGTGGATGTGCCAGAACATCCCTTCGCCGTTGCCGACCGGTGCGGTCAGGTTCTGCAGGTGATGCTGGATGTAGCTGGTAGGGGTTAGAGCCTCGCCCGCCATGTGTCCGGAACCTTAGTTAATTGAATTCTGTCAACGCCTGGCCAGAGCCAGGACCTGGAACATCAAACCGACGGCGATACCGGCCAACAGCGCCAATGCAGGCAGCTTGAAGACCAGGAAACCCGCCAGCAGGACGCCGAAAACGACTGCCCACTTCGCTACCACGGCAATGATCAGGCGAGCCATCGCCGAACCTGCCGCGACCGCACCCCCGCTCAGTGCCATCCGCGCCGCCACCCAACCCCCGGCCGAGACCGCCACGCCGGACAGCAGCGCACCCAGTGCGGCCTTCTGCCCCGCCAGCAGCAGGAATGCCAGGGCCAGGACAGCCACTGCGACCAGCGGATAGACCGCGGCGCGCAGCATCAGTCGCCGACCCGCTTCAACGGAGTTCAGCACAGTATGTCCCACATGGTTCTTGTGAAGGGCGGAGGCCGTTACAGCGTGCGTGCCTCATCGAGCCGCCAAATTATAGCAATGGGACAATTTGTGAGACAACCGCTGCCTGTTCATCCCCGGAGCCGCAAGTTGCCGAATCGGCAGGATTTTTACGGCCCACAGGGGGGACAATAGCGTCCGCACCATGCTGCAGCGCAGCGCATTCAACTTTGGTCGCAGGCTGCGGAACTTTCCCGCGCGCGCCCTGTCCTACCTTTCGACCTGTCTGCAGCAACCTCGTCGACGCTTCGCCCCGCAGGTCCCAGGATGGCCCCGTAGTCCGCTCCGGGGCCATCTTCTTTGCAGCGGCATGACGGCGCTGAACCGTCCACGCAACGTGGACCATACGTTCACGTAGGGTGGACGTGCACGTCCGGCACAGTGGACTTCATTCCGAATTAACCACTGCAAGGACTCTGCGATGCGCCCCGTACCCACCCTGCTCGCCCTCTCGCTGCTCGCCGCCGGCGCGTCGTTTGCCAATGCTGCCCACGCTGCGGAAGGCGATCCGCGCTTCACGCTGCGCGTGGGTGCGATGAACATCGAGAACGACAACACCATCCGCGGCAACACCACTGTCGCCGGCCAGGATGTCAACGTCAGCGAAGATTTCAAGATGGGCGGCAAGGAATGGGAGCCGCGCGTTGACGGCGTGTTCCGCGTCAGCGACCGCCAGCGCCTGATCTTCGACTACTTCAAGTGGGACAAGGACCGCCGCGAGACGCTGGATGACGGCATCGCCTTCGGCCAGATCAACGTGCCGGAAGGCAGCTTCGTCAAGGCCGAGCTGAAGTACCAGGTCGCCAGCCTCGTGTACGACTACTCGGTGGTGGACACCGAAAAGTTCGACATGGGCCTGCAGCTGGGTGCCGAATGGGCCAAGGTCAGCGCCAAGGGCTTTGCTGATCTGGGCAACGTCTACAACGGCCGCTTCCTGGACGAGAGCGAGAGCGGTGTGGCCCCGGTGGTCGGTGCCCGCCTGACCTTCAACCCGGCCGACCGCTGGCTGATCAACATCCAGGGCCAGTATCTGAACACGAAGTGGGGCAGCTTCGATGACTACGACGGCGACCTGAGCCGTGCCAACGCCATCGTCGAATACCGCTTCACCGAGACCTTCGGCGTGTTCGCCGGCTACGACTGGTTCAAGCTGGACGTTGACCAGAAGGGCAGCGACGGCGTGGTCGGCCTGAAGCAGGAGTTCAAGGGTCCGATTGCCGGCATCAGCTTGACCTTCTGATCGAGCGTTAAAGAGCTCTCTCCATCGCGGCGCCCGGGCAACCGGCGCCGCGTTTTTTCATGCACCCGCCCCCGTGCGGGCAACAAAAAACCCGGCATTCGCCGGGTTTTTCGCATGCAACGCGCAGGCGCGTTATTTCTTCTTCGGCATGTACAGATCGGTGATCGTGCCGTCGTAGATTTCCGACGCCATCGCCACCGATTCGCTCAGCGTCGGGTGGGCATGGATGGTGTGGCCGATGTCTTCGGCTTCGGCACCCATCTCGATGGCCAGGCCGATCTCGGCCAGCAGGTCACCGGCGTGCACGCCGACGATGGCACCACCGATGATGCGGTGGGTCTCTTCGTCGAAGATCAGCTTGGTGAAACCCTCGGTACGGCCGATGCCGATCGCGCGACCGCTGGCGGCCCACGGGAACTTGGCCACGCCGACCTTCAGGCCCTTGGCCTTGGCTTCGGTCTCGGTGACGCCGACCCAGGCGATTTCCGGGTTGGTGTAGGCCACCGACGGAATCACGCGGGCGACCCATTCCTTCTTGTGGCCGGCGGCCACTTCGGCAGCCAGCTTGCCCTCATGCGTGGCCTTGTGGGCCAGCATCGGGTTGCCGACGATGTCGCCGATGGCAAAGATGTGCGGCACGTTGGTGCGCATCTGGCGATCGACCGGGATGAAGCCACGCTCGGTGACCTGCACGCCCGCCTTCTCGGCATCGATCTTCTTGCCGTTCGGCGAGCGGCCCACGGCCACCAGCACGCGGTCGAAGGTGCCCTGCGCCAGGGCCGGCGACTGGCCTTCCTCGGCGGCTTCGAAGGTGACGGTGATGCCCTTGGCATCGGCGGTGACGCCCGAGGCCTTGGTCTTCAGGTGCACTTCGATGCCCTGCTTCTTCAGGCGGTCGGCCAGCGGCTTGACCAGGTCCTTGTCGGCGCCCGGCATCAGCTGGTCCATGAACTCGACCACGGTGACCTTGCTGCCCAGCGCGCCATACACGGTGGCCATTTCCAGGCCGATGATGCCGCCGCCGACGACCAGCAGCGAGCCCGGCACTTCGGCCAGCTCCAGCGCGTCGGTGGAATCCATCACGCGCTTGTCGTCCCACGGGAAGTTGGGCAGCTTCACCGCCTGCGAACCGGCGGCGATGATGCACTTCTGGAAGCGCAGCAGCTGGGTGCTGCCGTCAGCTGCGGTGATTTCCAGTTCGTTGGCCGAGATGAACCTGCCGACGCCCTGCACGCTGCGGACCTTGCGCTGCTTGGCCATGCCGGCCAGGCCCTTGGTCAGCTGGTTGACGACCTTTTCCTTGTACTGGCGCAGCTTGTCCAGGGTGATGGTCGGCTTGCCGAACTCGACGCCGAAATCACCGGCATGGGCCACTTCGTCGATGACCGCTGCGGCGTGCAGCAGGGCCTTGGACGGGATGCAGCCCACGTTGAGGCAGACGCCGCCAAGGCTGGCGTAGCGCTCGACCAGCACGGTGTCCAGGCCGACGTCGGCGGCGCGGAAAGCGGCGGTGTAGCCGCCCGGGCCCGAGCCCAGCACGACCATTTCGCATTCGATGTCGGCCGGCTTGCCACTGGACAGCGCCGGCTTCGGCGCAGCCGGTTCGGCCGGGGCGCGGTGCGACGGGGTCACCGGCGGCTTGCTGGCCGGGGCGGCGGCGGCCGGGGCCGGTGCAGCGGCCTTGGCCGGGGCTTCGGCGGCGCCTTCAGCGTCCAGCACCACGACCACGGCACCTTCGGACAGGGTGTCGCCCAGCTTGACCTTGATTTCCTTGACCACGCCGGCGGCCGAGGACGGCACTTCCAGGGTGGCCTTGTCCGATTCCAGGGTCACCAGACCCTGATCCTTCTTCACCGTATCGCCGACGGCGACCAACACTTCGATCACCGGCACATCGCTGTAATCGCCGATGTCGGGAACCTTGACTTCAATCGTGGCCATGGTGGTTTTCCTCGTGCCCGGCCGGCGGCGCCGGCGGGCTGTCACTGCATCTGTTCACGCGGCCGCGCCAGGGGGCAGCGGCCGCACGGTGGGGGCGAAGCGGTGCCTTACAGCAGCACGCGGCGCATGTCGGCCAGTACCTGCGACAGGTACGTGGTGAAGCGTGCGGCCAGGGCGCCATCGATGACGCGGTGGTCGTAGCTCAGCGACAGCGGCAGCATCAGCTTCGGTGCGAATTCCTTGCCGTTCCAGACCGGCTGGATGGCGGACTTGGAGACGCCGAGGATGGCCACTTCCGGTGCGTTGACGATCGGGGTGAACGCGGTGCCGCCGATGCCGCCCAGCGAGCTGATCGAGAAGCAGCCGCCGCTCATGTCGGCCGGGCCCAGCTTGCCGTCACGTGCCTTCTTGGCCAGTTCGGTGGTTTCCTGCGCGATCTGCACCACGCCCTTCTTGTCCACGTCGCGGATGACCGGCACGACCAGGCCGTTCGGCGTATCGGCGGCGAAGCCGATGTGGAAGTACTTCTTCAGGGTCAGGTTTTCACCGCTGGCATCGAGCGAGGCGTTGAATTCCGGGAACTTCTTCAGCGCCGCGGCGCTGGCCTTGATCAGGAAGGCGAGCATGGTCAGCTTGATGCCGGCCTTCTCGTTCTCCTTGTTCAGCGCCACGCGCAGGCCTTCCAGGTCGGTGATGTCGGCCTGTTCGAACTGGGTGACGTGCGGGATCATGGCCCAGTTGCGGGCCAGGTTCGCACCGGAAATCTTCTTGATGCGCGACAGCGGCTGCACTTCGGTCTCGCCGAACTTGCTGAAGTCGACCTTCGGCCACGGCAGCAGGTTCAGGCCACCACCGGCGGCGACGGCAGCACCGGCAGCAGCCGGCACGCCACCGCTCAGCGCGGCCTTGACGAACTTCTGCACGTCACCCTTGGTGATGCGGCCGCCCTTCTCGGTGCCGCTGATCTGCAGCAGGTCCACGCCCAGTTCGCGGGCGAACACGCGCACGGCCGGGGTGGCATACGGCACCTTGGCCGGCAGCACGCCATCGGCGTTGAACTGCACCGGCGGGCTGGCCGGGGTGCCGGCCGAGGCGATCTCGCGGGCGGCCAGCTTGTCCGGCTGGGCCGGAACGGCGACCGGCTCGACCTTGGTGGCGGTTTCGGCGGCGGCCGGGGCAGCGGCAGCGGCGGCCTTGCTCGGGGCCGGCGCGGCAGCGCCTTCGGCCTCGATGATGGCGACCACGGCACCCTGCGACAGGTTGTCGCCGACCTTGACCTTCAGTTCCTTGACCACGCCAGCGACCGAGGACGGCACTTCCATGGTGGCCTTGTCGCTTTCCAGCGTGACCAGGCCCTGGTCCTTCTTGACCGTGTCGCCGACGGCGACCAGCACTTCGATGACCGGGATGTCGGTGTAATCGCCGATGTCCGGCACCAGCGCTTCAACGGCACCGCCGCTGGCAGCCGGGGCGGCCGGCGCTGCAGCGGCCGGGGCCGGGGCGCTCTGGGTGGCGGCAGCCGGGGCAGCGGCCTTGGCCGGGGCCGGGGCGGCATCGGCGGGCTTGGCAGCCTCGCCTTCAGCCACTTCGATCAGGGCCACGACCTTGCCCTCGGAGAGGTTGTCGCCGACCTTGACCTTGATTTCCTTGACCACACCGGCGACCGAGGACGGCACTTCCATCGTGGCCTTGTCGCTTTCCAGCGTCACCAGGCCCTGGTCCTTCTTGACCGTGTCGCCGACGGCGACAAGCACCTCGATTACCGGGATATCGCTGTAGTCACCGATATCGGGGACAAGTGCTTCCTTGATTTCGGCCATGGGGATAACTCCGGCAATCTGGTGTAGGGAAACGTCTATTGTGCGGCCAGAGGGGGCCAGCGCCAACCGTTACAGGTATTTTCAGTACGCACGCCGCCGGGACACGCTGTTGCCAAAGGCCTGCGGGCACTTCCAGTCGGTAGCGTATTGTCCCGACGATGTCCGCTTCATGTCGCCAGCGCGTCAGCCAGCGGCTGCCAGGCCTGGCGCAGGCGCGGCAGGGACCACGCGGCATTGGCCGGGCTGGTGGACGGCAGCGCAAGCACGGCCGGCGATGCCGCCAGATCCGGCACAACCCAGCGCTGCAGTGCCTGCCAGGCCGCGCCGCCATTACAGGCGACCAGGCGCAACCCCGGCAGGCCGGCGATCAGTGCGGGCAGCGCATTGGGCACTTCCGACCCGCGCACGATGTCCGCATCCAGGCTGCCGCGCCGCTGGCACTGGCCGATCACATCCCACAGGCCGACACCGGCGTCGGCCAGCGCATGCAGCCGCGCCTCGTATGCGAGCGCCGGATCGAACCCGCACAGATCACCGAGCAACGGCCAGAAGCGGTTGCGCGGATGCGCGTAGTACTGCTGTTCCTGCAGCGACGCGACACCGGGCATCGAGCCGAGCACGAGCACGCGGCAATCGACCTCCACGCGCGCAGGCAGGCCGATGCACAACGCATCGCTGCTCACGTTTCCTCCAACTGCATGAACGATCGCATCTATCCAAAACCCCTTTAAAACAGCGTTTTCGCGCTGCCCGCTGAACAGTTGGAACCAAATTTTAACGCGCGTCGGATTCGATTCATGTTGGGGCGACTACGGTGACATCGCCCCGCAACCGGGGGCCCAAAAAAAGAAACGACAGGAGATTCCCCCATGCGTTCCATCCGTATCCTGAGCCTCGCCCTGCTGACCTCCGCTGCCTTCGCACCTGCTGCATTCGCGCAGGACAGCAGCGCCACCGACACCGCCTCGGGCAAGCATTTTGCCGTGGTTGGCGGCGTGTCGCTGCTGCAGCCGAAGAATGACCCGATCGACGGCATCAAGAAGGTCGACGGCGGCCCGGCGCCGACCGTCAGCTTCAGCTACTACGTCAACGACAACTGGGCCGTTGAGCTGTGGGGCGCTGCCGACAAGTTCGACCACCGCGTCAAGGGTCCGGGCAATGCCCGCCTGGGCAGCGTCGAACAGCAGCCGGTCGCGCTGAGCGGCCAGTACCACTTCGGCCAGGCTGACAACGTGTTCCGTCCGTTCGTGGGCGTGGGTTACTTCCAGTCGGCCTTCAGCAATGAAAACTTCGCCGGCGGCGATGACATCCGCCTGAAGGATGCCAAGGGTGCCATCGGCACGGTGGGCGTGGACATGAACATCAACTCCACCTGGTTCGCCCGCGCCGATGCCCGCTACATGCACTCGCGCCCGGACCTGAAGGTTGCCGGCCAGAAGGTTGGCGAAGCCAAGCTTGACCCGTGGACCGTGGGCTTCGGCATCGGCGCACGCTTCTAAGCGGTTCCCCGCTCCACTGTGTTGAAACGACGGGCCCTGCGGGGCCCGTTGTTGTTTCCGCCACCGCGGATTCGGCTGGTAGAGTCGACTGCTAGTCGACTGCCGTTGAGGAGCAGTCGACTAGCAGTCGACTCTACCGGTCGATTTCACCGAGGGATGGGGGGCACCGTGCACGAAATCGACCTGCTGGTGATCGGCGGTGGCATCAACGGCACCGGCATCGCCCGCGATGCCAGCGGCCGCGGCCTGCGCGTGCTGCTGTGTGAACAGCATGATCTGGCCGCGCACACCTCCAGTGCCAGCAGCAAGCTGGTCCACGGCGGCCTGCGCTACCTGGAACAACGCGAGTTCGGCCTGGTGCGCAAGGCGCTGGGCGAGCGTGAGACGGTGCGCCGGCAGGCGCCTTACCTGGTCCATCCGCTGCGCTTCGTGCTGCCGTGGGAACCGCACCTGCGGCCGCGCTGGATGCTGCGCGCGGGCCTGTGGCTGTACGACCACCTGGGCCGGCGCAGCCCGGCTTTCCCCGCCTCGCGCTCGCTGCAGCTGCCCGGCGATGCACTCGGCAGCTGGCTGGCTCCGCACCTGCAGGAGGCCTTCAGCTATGCCGACGCACAGGTGGACGATGCGCGGCTGGTGGTGCTCAACGCGCTGGATGCCGCCGGCCGGGGCGCACGCATCCTCACCTGTACGCGCTGCACGGATCTGCAGCAGACACCCACGCACTGGCGGGCGACGCTGGAAGACCGCGACGGTCGGACCCACACCGTGCAGGCCCGCGCCGTGGCCAACGCGGCCGGGCCGTGGGCCGGTGGCCTGCTGCAGCGCATGCTGCCGGGCGACGGCTCGCCCGCGCTGCGCCTGGTGCAGGGCAGCCATATCGTCCTGCGCCGGCCCTGGCCCACGCACAGTGCCTGCCTGCTGCAGCAGCCGGATGGACGCGTGGTGTTCCTGCTGCCATTCGCGCACGACCACCTGCTGGTGGGCACTACTGATACCGACTACCGCGGCGACCCGGCACGCTGCAGCGTCCTGCCCTCGGAAGTGGAGTACCTGTGCGCGGCCGCCAACCGCTACCTGCGCGAGCCGATCCGCGCCGCCGATGTCGTCTGGCAGTTTGCCGGCGTGCGCCCGCTGCTGGCCGCCACCGATCCGCAGGCGGCGAAGCTGAGCCGCGACTATCGGCTGCAGTTGCAGGGCGGTGGCGCACCGGCCGTGCACGTGCTGGGCGGCAAGCTGACCACCTACCGCGTGCTGGCCGAAGAAGCCCTGGATCTGCTGCGTCCCCACCTGCCCGGCATGGGCCCGGCCTGGACGGCACGCGGCGATGCCCTGCCCGGCAGTGACTGGGGCGATGCTGGTGCGGCGTGTGGGCAGCTGCAGCGGCTCGCCCCCTGGCTGCCCGCCCCGCTCGCCCGGCGCTGGGCCGAAGCCTATGGCAGCCGCAGCGCGGCGTTGATCGATGGCGCGAGCGCGCTGGCCGACCTGGGGGAAGACTTCGGCAGCGGCCTGTACGCGCGCGAGGTGGCCTGGCTGCAGCAGCACGAATGGGCATGGACTGCCGAGGACGTGCTGTGGCGACGCAGCAAGCTGGGCCTGCGCCTGGACGCAGCGCAGGTGGCACGCCTGCAGGCGTGGATGCAGAAACGGTAGAGTCGAGCCTGCTCGACTGACGCAAGATCCAGTCGAGCAAGCTCGACTCTACCAACACCACCACCGGAGACGCCCCATGACGCCCCGCTACGTGCTGGCCATCGACCAGGGCACCACCAGTTCGCGCGCGATCCTGTTCGACCGTGGCGGCAACATCGTCGGCAGCGCGCAGCGTGAATTCAGCCAGGTGTTCCCGCAGCCGGGCTGGGTGGAACACGATCCGCGCGAGATCCTCACCAGCGTCTACGCAACCATGACCGAACTGCTCAGCCGCGAGCAGATCGACCCACGGCAGATTGCCGCACTGGGCATCACCAACCAGCGCGAAACCACCGTGGTGTGGGACCGCGCCACCGGCCAGCCGATCCACAATGCCATCGTCTGGCAGTCGCGGCAGAGCCAGGCCATCTGCGAGCGGCTGCGCGCCGATGGCCATGAAGCCCTGATCCGCGAGCGCACCGGCCTGCTGATCGATGCCTACTTCTCGGCCACCAAGGTGCGCTGGATCCTCGACCACGTGGACGGTGCGCAGCAGCGCGCCGAACGTGGCGAACTGCTGTTCGGCACCATCGACAGCTGGCTGGTCTGGAACCTGAGCGGCGGCCAGGCCCACGTGACCGACTACAGCAACGCCGCGCGTACCCTGCTGTTCAACATCCACACCCTGCAATGGGACGACGACCTGCTGGCGTTGCTGGACATCCCGCGCGCGATGCTGCCCAGCGTGCGCGATTCCAGCGCGGTGTACGCACATACGCGGCCCCAGTTCTTCTTCGACCACCCGATCCCGATCGCCGGCATCGCCGGTGACCAGCAGGCGGCGCTGTTCGGCCAGGCCTGCTTCCAGCCGGGCATGGTCAAGAACACCTATGGCACCGGCTGCTTCATGCTGATGCACACCGGCACGCAGGCGGTGCGCTCGCGCAACGGCCTGCTGACCACCATCGCCTGGGGCATCGGCGGGCGCGTGGAATATGCGCTGGAAGGGTCGATCTTCATTGCTGGATCGGTGGTGCAGTGGCTGCGCGACGGGCTGCACATGATCGACCACGCCAGCGACAGCCAGGCATTGGCAGCGAAGGTGGACGACAGCGGCGGGGTCTATCTCGTGCCGGCCTTCGTCGGCTTGGGCGCGCCGTACTGGCGCAGCGATGTGCGCGGGGCGATGTTCGGCCTGACCCGGGGCACCAGCAAGGCGCACTTCGTGCGCGCTGCGCTGGAGGCGATGGCCTACCAGACGCGTGACGTGCTCGATGCGATGCAGTCCGATGCGGGCATTGCCCTGAGCGAACTGCGCGCCGATGGCGGTGCGATCGGCAACGATTTCCTGGCCGGGTTCCAGGCCGACATCCTCGGCGTACCGCTGCTGCGACCACGGCTGACCGAAACCACCGCGCTGGGGGCGGCCTACCTGGCCGGCCTGGCGGTGGGGTTCTGGGAAAGCCGCGAGCAGATTGCCGCGCAGTGGGGCCTGGACCAGCGCTTCGAGCCGAAGATGGACCCGGCGCGACGCGAGAGGCTGTATGCCGGGTGGCAGCAGGCCGTGGCCGCCACCCTCGCCTTCCACGTCGATTGAAGGCGGTAGCGCCGGGCCATGCCCGGCGAACACCCATTCCGCCGGGCATGGCCCGGCGCTACCCCAACATCAGAACGCCGGCAGCACCGCGCCCTTGTACTTGGTTTCGATGAAGGCCTTCACCTGCGGGCTGGTCAGTGCCTTGGCCAGCTTCTGCACGCGGGCGTCGTCCTTGTTGTCCGGGCGCGCGACCAGGAAGTTCACGTACGGCGAGTCCTTGCTCTCGATCGCCAGCGCGTCCTGGGTCGGGTTCAGGCCCGCATCCAGCGCGTAGTTGGTGTTGATCAGGGCCAGGTCGACCTGGTCCAGCACGCGCGGCAGCATCGCCGAATCCAGCTCGCGGAACTTCAGCTTCTTCGGGTTGGCGATGATGTCGCGCTGGGTCGACAGGGCGTTGCTCGGGTCCTTCAGCTCGATCACGCCGGCCTTGTGCAGCAGGATCAGCGCGCGGCTGTTGTTGCTCGGGTCGTTGGGAATGACCACGTCGGCGCCTTCGCGCAGGTCGGCCAGCGACTTCACCTTGCGCGAGTACGCACCGAAGGGCTCGATGTGCACGCCGATCACCTTGGTCAGGTCGGTCTTGCGGTCGCGGTTGTAGGCATCCAGATACGGCTCGGTCTGGAAGTAGTTGGCGTCCACCTGCTTCTGCACGAGCTGGTCGTTGGGCTGCACGTAATCGTTGAACACGCGCACGTCCAGGTCCACACCGTCCTCCTTGAGGATCGGCTTGACCACCTCCAGGATCTCCGCGTGCGGCACGGCGGTGGCGGCCACCACCAGCTTCTGCGAAGGCTCACCGGACTTGCCGCAGGCGGTCAGGGCCAGCGCAGCGGCGAACAGGGGCAGCAACAGGGTCTTCTTCATGGGGGCAACGGGTCTCTCGGGGGGAGGATCAGGGGTTTTCGTAGTTGGACAGGGCCAGGTCCAGCAGCGCCTTGGCCTGCTCGCGCAGCATCACCGGCTCGACGATCTCGGCATCGGAACCGTAATGCAGCACGTCCATCAGCAGCTCGCGCGAGACGCTGTAGGGCACCTTCAGCTCGTAGCGGCCATCAGGCAGGAAACGGCCCTGCTGCTTGGAATGCCAGTGCTCGTCGGCCACCCAGCGCGCGGCCTTGGCGCTGAACAGGATGGTCGCCCAGCCCTTGGGCTGGCCGGAGAAGATGCCGTAGCTGGCGCCCAGCTGTTCGTCCAGCTCGGATTCGGCCACGTCGCGGGCACCGCTGTCGACCACCCGCGCCTTGTGCACGCGGTCCACGGCAAAGCTGCGCAGGGCTTCGCGGTCGTGGTCCCAGGCATCCAGGTACCAGTTGTCGCGGTAGTGGGTCAGGCGTTGCGGCGAGACGGTGCGCCGGGTCGACTCATCGGTGGAGCGGGCGCGGTACTCGAACGCCAGCTGCTTGCGCTCGAGCACGGCCGAGGCAACGGTGCGGAAGCTGCCTTCATCGAACTTGCGGCCGCGGTGCGGGATCACCCGCACCCGGTCCACCGGCCAGTTGGAGACACCGGCCTGGGCCGCCAGCAGGCTTTCGATGCGCTGCTGCAGCGGGGCCAGCACCGACGACAGCACGCCGCCGCCGGTACGCGCCAGCAGGTGCTGCGAGGCCAGCAGGGCGTGCAGCTCCTCCGAGCTGAGCCACAGCCCGGGCAGCTCGAAGCGATCGCTCTCGTCAGCCATGTAGCGGAAGCCGGCCTCGCCGTCGCCCTCGATCGGGGCCATCAGCGCGTCGCGCAGGAAGGCCAGATCACGGTAGACGGTGGCACGGGAACAACCGAGCTTGTCCTGCAGGGTCGCCACCGTCACCGGATAGCGCGCGGACTTGAGCAGACGATGCAGGGCGGTGATGCGTTCGTATCGGTCCATGCCCCTGATTATGTCCGAGTCGCGGGCGTTGTGTGGGGGCTTTGGGCTATCGTGGGCGCCCCCCGCCCCATGGAGCGCCCGATGCGCCGCCTGCCTGCCCTGCCCCTGCTGGCCTGCCTGCTGCTGGCCGCCTGTGATCGCGCCCCCGCTCCGGCGGCCGCCGACGCCCCGGTACCGGCCGCCGAGCCGGCGCACGCGGTGCTGGCCGCCAGCGAGCGCCTGGCCGGCCTGCGCAGCTTCCACGCCGAACTGGACCTGCAGGGTGCGGCGCAGCCGGTGCGCAGCGCCATGGACTTCGTCGCGCCCGACCGCTTCCGGGTGCAGACCCCGGCCGGCCAGCAGACGATCATCGGCGACACCATGTTCCTGCAGGCCGGCAGCGCCATCCAGCAGGTACCGACCCCGCCGGGCCTGATGGAGCAGTGGCGCAGCCCGCTGCCCAAGGATGCCCCCGCAGCCGAGCTGCGGGCCGAGGACCTGGGCCGGCAGTCGCTGGACGGGGTGGATACCCGCCACTACCGCCTGCTGGGCGAGGCCGGCGAGCGGCTGGAATACTGGGTGGACGACCAGGGGCTGCCGCGGCAGATCGTGCGCAGCGGCAGCAACCAGGGGCGTCCGTACCAGCTGCGCCTGCGCTACTCGCGCTTCAACGACCCGGCACTGCGCATCGAGCGCCCCTGAATGGGCGATGGCGGTAACGCCTGCTGAAGCGGTGCTTCCGACCGGTTCTGGCGGCTATGGCGCATCCAGTATCATCACGGGTTGTTAACCGCTTCGGAGAAGCCTTGATGTCCCTGCGCGTGACCCTGCTTGTGCCCCTCCTGCTGTGCGCGCCGCTGGCGTATGCCCAGGATGCCTCCGAACTGGCGGCGATGACTTCGCCGTGGAGCGGCAGCGGTGGCGAACTGGGCTTTGCCGCAGCCAGCGGCAACAGCAGCACCGAGAGCTTCAACGGCGCCCTGCGCCTGCGCTACACCGATGGCGACTGGGTGCACACCATGGACCTGTTCGGCCTGCGCTCCAGCTCCAAGGTGACCGAGACCAACGACGACGGCAGCACCTCCCGCCGCGACAACACCACGGCCAACCGCTATACCGGCGCCGCCGGCAGTGCGCTGCAGCTGGGCGAACACCGCCAGCTGTTCGCCAAGGTGCGTACCGAGCGCGATGACTTCGCCACCTATGATCGCCGCAGCTCGTTCGGCCTGGGCTACGGTACCCGCCTGATCAACACCGAGCGCCTCTCCTTCGACGCCCTGCTGGGCCCGGGTGTCAGCCGCACCCACAGCACCGAGGACGACCGCACCCGCACCGGCCTGATCGGCCAGGGCCAGTTCGAGCTGAAGTTCGCCATCACCGGCAACACCGACCTGGTCAACAACCTGCTGGTCGAATCGGGCTCGTACAACACCTTCGGCCAGAACGATTTCGGCGTGTCGGTGAGCATGAACGAACACCTGGCCCTGAAGGCCGGCTGGCAGGCCCGTTACAACAGCGATGTGGCCGACGACAAGCGCCGGACCGATACGCTGACCACGATGAACGTGGTCTACAAGTTCAAATGAGAAACGGGCGCCCAGGGCGCCCGTTCTTTATTTGTAGAGTCGAGGGTGGGGGGGGGGGGGGGGGGGGCCCCCCGAGGAAGGGAGGCAGGAAAAACCGCCCAATAGAGCCAGAGCAAAGAAAAAGGGGGCCCGGGGCGGCGGTAAGC
>NZ_JASGBW010000019.1:0-99897 GCF_030053215.1 Stenotrophomonas sp. PFBMAA-4
AGCAGGAGAGCATGCGAACCAACGGTTCGCACCCACCAGAGCAGGAGAGCATGCGAACCAACGGTTCGCACCCACCAGAGCGGGGGTTCGCACCCACCACAGCGTTCGGGTAGCGCCGGGCCGTGCCCGACGACCACCCGGATCACCTCAACCGTGCAGGTCGTAGCGGTCCAGTTCCATCACCCGCGTCCAGGCGGCGATGAAATCCTGCACGAACTTGTTCTCGCCATCGGCGCTGGCATAGACCTCGGCCAGTGCGCGCAGCACGGCATTGGAGCCGAACACCAGGTCGGCGCGGGTGCCGGTCCAGCGTGCGCTGCCTTCGCCGCGGGCGCGGCCTTCAAAGCTCTCGCGGCCGGTGGCCTTCCACTGCGTGCCCATGTCCAGCAGGTTGACAAAAAAGTCGTTGCTCAACGTGCCCGGGCGTGCAGTGAACACGCCGTGCTTGCCACCATCGGCATTGGCACCGAGTACGCGCAGGCCGCCGACCAGGGCGGTCATCTCCGGCGCGGTCAGGGTCAGCAGCTGTGCCTTGTCGATCAGCAGCGCTTCGCCCGGCACGCTGTAAGCGCCCTTGAGATAGTTGCGGAAGCCATCGGCGGCCGGCTCCAGCACCGCGAACGACTCGACGTCGGTCTGTTCCTGGCTGGCATCGGTGCGGCCCGGGGTGAACGGCACGCTCACCTCATGGCCACCGGCCTTGGCGGCCTGTTCGACACCCACGCCACCGGCCAGCACGATCAGATCGGCCAGCGACACCTGCTTGCTGCCGCCGCCATTGAACCCGGCCTGCACCTTTTCCAGCGCGGCCAGCACCTTGGCCAGCTGCTGCGGCTGGTTCACCGCCCAGTCCTTCTGCGGGGCCAGGCGGATGCGCGCACCATTGGCGCCACCGCGCTTGTCCGAGCCGCGGAAGGTCGAGGCCGACGCCCACGCGGTGGACACCAGCTCGGCGACACTGAGGCCGGTTGCAGCGATCTTCTGCTTCAGCGCGGCGATGTCCTTGGCGTCGATCAGCGGATGCTTCGCTTCCGGCACCGGATCCTGCCAGATGAATTCCTCGGCCGGAATTTCCGGGCCCAGGTAGCGCGCACGCGGACCCATGTCGCGGTGGGTCAGCTTGAACCAGGCGCGGGCGAAGGCATCGGCGAAGGCCTGCGGATCATCGAGGAACCTGCGCGAGACCTTTTCGTAGGCCGGGTCCATGCGCAGCGACAGGTCGGTGGTCAGCATGGTCGGGCGGTGCTTCTTCGACGGATCGTGCGCGTCGGGAATGACCGCATCGGCGTTCTTGGCCACCCACTGGTGGGCGCCGGCCGGGCTCTTGGTCAGTTCCCATTCGTGGCCGAACAGCAGCTCGAAGAAGTCGTGGCTCCACTGTGCCGGGGTGCGCGTCCAGGTCACTTCCAGGCCGCTGGTGATGGTGTCGCCGCCCTTGCCGCTGCCGAAGCTGCTGGCCCAGCCCAGGCCCTGGTTTTCCAGGCCGGCCGCTTCCGGTTCCTTGCCGACGTTGTCGGCCGGGCCGGCGCCGTGGGTCTTGCCGAAGCTGTGGCCGCCGGCGATCAGGGCGACGGTTTCCTCGTCGTCCATGGCCATGCGGGCGAAGGTGTCACGGATGTCATGCGCGGCCAGCACCGGGTCGGGGTTGCCGTCCGGGCCTTCCGGGTTCACGTAGATCAGGCCCATCTGCACGGCGGCCAGCGGGTTTTCCAGCTTGCGCGAATGCACGTCGCCATCGGCATCGTCATCGGACACCAGCACGCCGTGGTCTTCCTGCACGCCTTCGGAGCCGTGCGCGTAGCGCACATCGCCGCCCAGCCAGGTGGTTTCGCGGCCCCAGTACACGTCCTGGTCCGGTTCCCAGGTATCAGGGCGGCCACCGGCGAAGCCCAGCGTCTTGAAGCCCATCGATTCGAGGGCGACATTGCCGGTCAGGATCAGCAGGTCGGACCAGGAGATGGCCTGGCCGTACTTCTGCTTGATCGGCCACAGCAGGCGGCGCGCCTTGTCCAGGCTGACGTTGTCCGGCCAGCTGTTGAGCGGGGCGAAGCGCTGCTGGCCGCGGCCGCCGCCGCCACGGCCATCGCCGATGCGGTAGGTGCCGGCGCTGTGCCAGGCCATGCGGATGAACAGGCCGCCGTAATGGCCGAAGTCGGCCGGCCACCAGTCCTGCGAATCGGTCATCAGCGCCTTCAGGTCGGCCTTCAGCGCGGCGTAGTCCAGGCCCTTGAAGGCCGTGGCGTAATCGAAGCCCGCATCAAGCGGATTGGAGCGGCTGGAGTGCTGGTTGAGCAGGTCCACGCGCAGCTGGTTCGGCCACCAGTCGCGGTTGGTCGTCGCGTCACCGACGACGGCGTGGTTGAACGGGCACTTGGCTTCGCTTTTCATGGGTGTCTACCTGTGGACTGGCGAAAGGTGGAATCGGGGGAGGCCTGACCACCATAGGTGGCGCCTACTGATGGGTAAATTCGATTGATTCAACCGATGCGATAGTGGCGGCCTATCAAGGGCGGGGCTTGGACCGTTGTGCGCGATCAGCGCTTGAGCAGGCCCGCACCGAGCTTGAGCAGATCGCTGGCACCGAACTGGCCATCGCCGTCCTGGTCGAGTGCGCCCCCCAGCAGGCTGCCGAGGCCGCCGCCAGCGTGCTGGGCTTCCTGGCCGAGGGCCGAGCTGAGTTCGCCGGCATTGCCCTGCTGGGCAAAGCGCTGGGCCAGGAACGACATGACGATGGGGGCGAGAATGGCCAGCAGCTTGCCGGTGGTGCCGCTGTCCAGGCCGGTCTTCTGGCCGAGCAGCTCAGCCGCCTGCGGCTGCTGGCCGCCGAATACATGGCCGAGGATGCCGGCGCCGTCGGTGGCACCGCTGCCACCACCGCCCATCACCGCGCCGAGGATGCCGCCGAGGTCGAAACCGCCGCCGCTGCCGCCGCCAAGATGATCGCGCTGCAGTGCATTGAGCAGGGACTGCGCGCCCTGTGGCTCGCTGGCATTCTGGCCCATCGCGCCCAGCAGCAGCGGCAGCGCGCTGCCCACCGCCTGGGTGGTCTGGCTGCTGTCCAGGCCGAGCTGCTGGGATACCTGCTGCAGGCCTTGTCCCTGCTGCAGCTGCTGGAAGAGGGAAGCGGCGAGGGATTCGGTGTTCACGGCGGTCTCCGTTCTGTGAAGGAAGGACCGCCCGAGCATAACGCCGGGTACACGACGGAAATGCGAAGGCAGCCGAGCATGGGCTCGGCTCTACAGGGGTAGCGCCGGGCCATGCCCGGCGGCGGGGGTTACACCAGCCGAGCGTGGGCTCGGCTCTACAGGGAGGGCGTGACGGGGCCGTTGTAGAGCCGAGCCAACGCTCGGCTCAGCCCTGCCGCTTACAACAACGTCTTCAACCGGTACAGGGCTTCCAGCGCCTGCTTCGGGGTCAGCTCATCCGGGTCGATCGCGGCCAGCGCTTCCTGCGCCTTGCTGGCCGGTGCGCTGAACAGGCCGAACTGCTGCGGTGCATCCAGCGCCTGCGGCGAGACTTCAGCGGCATGGCTCTCGCCACCGCGCTGTTCCAGCTCGGCCAGGCGACGGCGGGCCTGCGCCACGGTCGCCCGCGGCAGGCCGGCCAGCGCGGCCACCTGCAGGCCGAAGCTGCGGTTGGCCGGGCCGTCCTTCACCGCATGCATGAACACCAGCGCTTCGCCATGCTCGACCGCATCCAGGTGCACGTTGGCGATGCCGCTGCGGCCGCCTTCGTGCTGCTCGTCGGCCAGCGCGGTCAGTTCGAAGTAGTGGGTGGCGAACAGCGTGTAGCAGCGGTTCTGGTAGGCCAGGTGGCGGGCCACTGCGTCGGCCAGGGCCAGGCCGTCGTAGGTGGACGTGCCGCGGCCGATCTCGTCCATCAGCACCAGCGAGTGCGCGGTGGCGTGGTGCAGGATGTAGCTGGTCTCGGCCATCTCGACCATGAAGGTCGATTGCCCGCGGGCCAGATCATCGCCGGCGCCGATGCGGGTGAGGATGCGGTCGATCGGGCCGATCAGCGCGCGGCTGGCCGGCACGAAGCTGCCGATGTGGGCCAGCAGCACGATCAGCGCGTTCTGCCGCATGTAGGTCGATTTACCGCCCATGTTCGGGCCGGTGATGACCAGCATGCGACGGTCCGGATGCAGGTCCAGATCATTCGGCTCGAACGGCTGTTCGCGCACGGCTTCGACCACCGGGTGGCGGCCGCGTTCGATCTTCAGGCAGGGCTCGGCCTGCAGTTCCGGGCGCGCCCAGTCCAGCGCCTGCGCGCGTTCGGCGAAGGCGGCCAGCACGTCCAGTTCGCTCAGCGCGGCGGCGCACTGCTTCAGCGGTTCCAGCTGGCCGCCGAGGGTGTCCAGCAGCTGCTCGTACAGATACTTCTCGCGCGACAGCGAACGGTCGCGCGCGGACAGCACCTTGTCCTCGAAGGCCTTCAGTTCCTCGGTGATGTAGCGCTCGGCATTGGTCAGCGTCTGTCGGCGGGTGTAGTGCACCGGCGCGCGGTCGGACTGGCCCTTGCTGATTTCGATGTAATAGCCGTGTACGCGGTTGTAGCCCACCTTGAGGGTGGCAATGCCGCTGCTCTCGCGTTCGCGCTGTTCCAGGTCGACCAGGAACTGGTCGGCATGGGTGGACAGGCGGCGCAGTTCGTCCAGCTCGGCATCGAAGCCATCGGCCAGCACGCCGCCGTCGCTCAGCTTCAGCGGCGGCATCTCGGCGATGGCGCTGGCCAGCAGGTGCGCGCACTCGTCGTGCTCGCCCAGCGCGGCGTGCAGGGTCTGCAGGCGCGGCGAATCCAGCGGCGCCAGCACTTCGCGCACGGCCGGCAGCAGGCCCAGGCCATCGCGCAGGGTGGAGAAATCGCGCGGGCGCGCCGAGCGCAGCGCCACGCGGGTGAGGATGCGTTCGAGATCGCCGAGGCGGCGGAACTGCTCGCGGATGTCGGCGTCGCTGCCGCGGTCGATCAGCGTTTCCACTGCATGGTGGCGCTGCACCAGCACCTCGCGCAGGCGCAGCGGGCGGTGCAGCCAGCGGCGCAGCAGGCGGCCGCCCATCGGCGTCACCGTGCTGTCGAGCACGCCCAGCAGCGTGTTGCGGGTGTCGCCGTCCACGCGCGTATCCAGTTCCAGATGGCGGCGGGTCGCGGCGTTCATCGCGATCGCTTCACCGGCGGTTTCCATCGCGATGGAGGTCAGGTGCGGCAGGCGCTGCTTCTGGGTCTCTTCGACATAGCCGAGCAGGGCGCCGGCGGCTGCCGTGGCGCGCGGCTTGTCGTCGATGCCGAAACCGCTCAGGTCGTGCAGCTTGAAGAAGGCCAGCAGCTGGCGGCGGCCGCTGTCCGCATCGAACAGCCACGGCGCACGGCGGCGCACGCCGGTGCGCTGGCGCAGGAACTCGGGCCAGTTCTCTTCGTCGGGCACCAGCAGCTCGGCCGGCTCCAGGCGGGCGAGTTCGGCTTCCAGCGCGTCGTCGGTCTCCACTTCGTTGACCAGGAAGCGGCCACCGGCCAGGTCGGCCCAGGCCAGGCCGTAGCCCTGCTTCGTGCGCGACAGCGCCATCAGCAGGGTGTCGCGGCGCTCGTCCAGCAGCGCCTCATCGGTGACCGTGCCGGGGGTGACGATGCGCACCACCTTGCGTTCGACCAGGCCCTTGGCCAGGGCCGGGTCGCCGATCTGTTCACAGATGGCCACCGATTCGCCCAGCGCCACCAGGCGGGCCAGGTAGCCCTCGTAGGCATGCACCGGCACGCCGGCCATCGGGATGGGCGCGCCGCCGGAGCTGCCGCGCTGGGTCAGGGTGATGTCCAGCAGCCGCGCCGCCTTGCGGGCGTCGTCGTAGAACAGCTCGTAGAAGTCGCCCATGCGGAAGAACAGCAGCAGGTCCGGATAGTCGGACTTGGCTGCGAAGAACTGCTTCATCAGCGGGGTGTGTTCGGTAGCGGCCTTGGAAGGGCTGCTCTTTTGTTTTGAATCAGTGGCTTGCAATGCGTCCGGTCTCGATGGGTGAGGGCGGGTTGCCGTCAGAAGCGGCAAGTAGCGGGAAATAGGGTTGCGAGGGCGGCGAAGGCACCCAGCAGAGCCATGATCGTACCGTGACGCTGGTCAGGATGGCTGGGATCAAGCCAAAAACTGCTTCGGCGGGCCGCGACATCTGGCGCGAGGTGCCTAGTTTAGTCTGACCCACCAACAGGTGATGGAGCTTTCGGTTCGTCCCATCCCTGCGTGAAGGGGCGCAGGCAAGCGGTCCACGCTGGTGGAGCTACCGGACAGGGCTTCAAGGCCTATCGCGTGCTGGATGGAAATCAGGGGGCACCGGTCGGCTTTGGCTTCTACGTGAGCAAGACCCGCACCACCTGCGAGGTCGTCCGAGGGGAGGGGCGCAGGGCGTTGGCCGCTTCGTGTCAAGGAACGTCACGGACATTGGGTGGAAGAGGCGTCCTACGTGGGCCGGGAGCTCATTCACGAGCTCAAGACATCGGGCGAGAATCCGAAGACTCGGGCAGCTCGGGCGAGCCGGCAGCAATATGTCGGACGTCCGGATCGGCTCACCGTGGTCGACTGTTTCGACGTGGCGCTCCGCAGAAGCGCTATGGTCCGAGTTGGACGGGATGACCACGGGCTGACCGCGAAGGATGGGATTGGAGACCCGTTTGCAGTTAGCGTAAAAATTGCTGCCGTCGATGAGTCAGGACATGGAGGTTTCAGATGTGCTGGATTTGCAGGGGAGAAGGCGAAAACGTCGTGTCGTCGGAAGAGGACATGGAAGCGTACAACCGAGAAAGACGGGCTGGCAGAAGCTGGAGAGAGGTGCGCAGGGAGCAGGCCGCGGAATGCGAGGAAAGGCGTGCGTCAGAGCAGAAAAAGGCAATCTTGAAAGACGTCAAAAGCCGCGGAAAGCCGAACAAGAAGCGAAAAATGTAGGTGCCTCGCCACTGCTTCCGGAAATTCCAGGTCACCGCACCCCTGACGTCGAGCACGACGTTCTCAGGCACCCCTATCACTGCATTGGCCGGATTGCCCGGATACGGCTCAAAGCGTCCGGCAGGCTGTTGGTAGAGTTGCCAACAGGCACATATTGGGCCGTGCTCTCCACATGGCTTCACTCGTGCGGTATCGTCGCTGAGCCGCCAGCAGGGTGGCTCGCCAAGGATTGCTCATGCGTTGGTTCATGCCTCCCGTCGTTTGCCTGCTTGCTCTGGCCGGTTCCGCCTCTGCCGCCCAAGGCGAAGTCTGCTTGGCCGCAGAACAAACCACCCCGGCCGGCGTGATGAAGCCCTTCAGCGACAGCACGGTCTTTCAATGCAAGTCGGCCGGCCAAGTGACCGTTCCGCAGTTGTATGCGAAGGGATGGAAGGTGGTGTCGGTGTTTCCGCAGAGCTCCATGGATCCGTCCAAGCCAGGGATGGTCAGTGTCCTCTGGACGCTGGTCGTTGAAAAAGACTGATCCGTTGCACTGACATTCGGGTGCCGTGCTCGGCACCGATGGCTGCGGCCTGACAGTGGAAGTCGGCAAGTGGATTCTCGCTCCCCGCTCTTCCAGGTAGTAGTCGCAGCGCCTGAGACGTTGGAGGAACACACTGAAGGTCACTCACTGGAATTTTCGCCATGACCTTCGATGCCGCAAATCTCAACTTGCTGGAGAAGCTTCGCGACTTCCGTGTCGCGCTGTCGCTGTTGGCATTTGCCGCGCTTCTGGATGTGTTCCTGGTGCTGACGACGGGGGCCAATCTTTGGTCCTTCCAGTGGAATGAAGCCGTGTCGCGTCCAGGGCCTTTGCTGCTGCTGGTTCTTGCTTACAGCGTAATGATGACCGTTGGTGCGGGATTGCTTTCCTGGGTTGCCATGGCCGTTAGGGAACTGTTCGTGCCGAAACTTCAGGAGTGGCTGGGAGGTGGAGAGGCGGCACAGAATCCTAACCCGCAACGCTACGTCACACGTCTGGAGGCGGAGAGCGCATTGGCGAATTTGACCGATGATGCTCGGCCGAGAGCAGTCGAGGCGCAGCTGGCCGAGCGAGGGTCTGAGATGCAGAAGTGGCACGGTCTGGTCGGTGCGGGATGGGTAGGTATGGCATTGGTGATGCTGGACTGGAGGCTCGATGGCTCGGCAGTTCTGGCCTTGGTCGCTTGGCAGTCCTGGACCCCTTGGTTGGTGCTTGCGATCCCAGCGCTCCCCTGCGCTTACAACGTGTGGTATGGCGTGCCCGGCCACGATTTCGTCGAGTGGCCGCAGTTGGCAAAGAACCAAACGCGCAACAACCCCGGCGCTTCCGTTGCAATGCCGCCCGTATGAGAGAGCAATGCTTGCTGTGTATCTGAGCTGCGTCCCAACGCGGATGTAGCCTCTTAGGCAGTCGCAGCTGCCCAGGCCCGCGCGCAGGCCATGGCCGCATCAGGTGGCTGAGCTGCGCCGCATCATGGCTGGCGTCGTTTCCCCTCAGGCCAACGACAACAGGAACAGTCCGTAAGGCAGGTCATGGTCCAGCCACTGATCCTTCACTCTCCAGCCGGCACATTCTGCGATTGCCGCCAGGCGCTGGGGCGTGAATTTGTGGGAGCTCTCGGTGTGCAGTCCTTCGCCAAGGGCGAAGTGAAAAGGATGGCCTGCAATCCGTACCGCCTGCTCGCGGCGGCTGACCAGCCACATCTCCATGCGGGACTCGCTGGCATTCCAGTGCGCACGATGCAGGAATGCACCCGGATCGAAGTTGGCGCCCAGTTCGTCGTTGATCCGCACCAGCAGATTGCGGTTGAAGGCGGCGGTGATGCCGGCGGCATCATCGTACGCAGCCAACAGCGTTTCCCTGTCCTTTACCAGATCCACGCCGACCAGAAGCTGGGCGCCCGGCCCCAGGAGGTTGCGCAGATGCGACAGCAGCGCGACCGATTCCCCCGGGCTGAAATTGCCCAGCGTAGAACCCGGGAAGAAGCCCAGCCGCGCATGTCCATCAGCGAGCCCGGGCAGGGTGACCGCCTGGGTGAAGTCCCCTGACAGTGCGGCCAGTTGCAGATGGGGATAGTCACGTGCGATGGCCGCACCCGCCTGCGCAAGCGCGGACGCGCTGATGTCGATGGGTACGTAAGCGCCGAGGTGGGGTGAGGCATCGAGGAGGACGCGTGTCTTCACGCTGGCGCCGCTGCCGAACTCTACGAGCACGGTTCCGGGTTCGATGTGGCGGGCGATGTCGGCCACCGAAGACCGCAGGAGGGCCAGTTCGGTGCGGGTAAGGTAGTACTCGGGCGTGGCGCAGATCGCCTCGAACAAGCGCGAGCCTTCTTCGTCATAGAAGTATTTGGCCGGCACATTTTTCGGGGTCGCCGAGAAACCACGTAGCACGTCATCGAGGAACGCGTTTGAGGGTGCCGGCACGGCAGGATCGTTGTCGCGTGCCAGGCGCACGCCGTTGAACAGCCAGCGCTGGGCTGGCGCAAAGAAATTGCGGTAACTCGCCCTTGCGTGTCCGGGAGGGGTGATCGAGGAGCCTCCGCGCAGGACCATCTGGCCTGCCATGAACTTGCCGTTGTATTCGCCCACGGTTCCAGGCGGTGCGCGGAAGCCGGGGTAGGCATGGTAGGCGCTGCAGGTCCATTGCCATGCCTGGTCGTAGAGGCCGCCCAGGTTGGGCAGCGTCGTCGCAGCGTGCTCCCACTCGGCTTCGCTGGGCAGGCGCGCACCGGCCCAGCGTGCGTAGGCGTCTGCCTCGTAGTAGCTCACGTGGCGCACGGGAGCGTGTGGATCCAATGGGGTGCGGCCCTGCAGCGTCAGGGTGCTCCATTGGTCGCCTTCATCGCGCCAGTAGAGCGGTGCCTGCCAGCCCTGCGCTTGGGCAGTTGCCCAACCGTCGGCCAGCCACAGCAGAGGCTGCCGGTAGCCGCCATCGGCGATGAAGGTCAACCATTCCTCATTGCTGACCAGGCGATCGGCAAGCGCGAAAGAGGGCAGGAAGACCGTGTGGCGCGGCATTTCATTGTCGAAAGCGAAGTCGTCGCCTGTCGCGCCGATGTCCACCAGCCCGCCGGCGATGTCGGCCCATTGCAGGGGCCCGGCAGGCCGCGCGCGGGAGGGGAGTTCCGGCCGATACGCAGGCGACAGCGCCGATCGGGAGAACAGGTGCAGCACGTCCATGAGGATCAGTTCCTGGTGCTGTTCCTCATGCGCCAGGCCAAGCTCGACCAGTCCGGTGCAGGCCGCCGGCAACGCGTGCAGCAGCCTGTCCATTGCAGCATCGACATGGGCGCGATACGCCAGTACTTCGTCGGCGGAGGGGCGTGTCATCAGGCCGCGTTCTGCACGCGGCAGCCGTGGGCCGGCGCCTTCGTAGTACGAGTTGAAGAGGTAGCCGAACGTTGGATCAAACGCAGCGTACCCCGGCAGGTGCGGCGCCAGCAGGAACGTTTCGAAGAACCAGCTGGTATGTGCCAGATGCCACTTGGTCGGGCTGGCATCCGGCATGGATTGGGCCGCCTGGTCTTCCACGCTCAGCGGGACGGCCAGAGCGACGCTGTGCGCACGTACAACACGATAGCGACGGCGTAGATGGCTCACAGACTCAGCCCGATTTGACGGCCGAACGTGCGCGCGCATTCCTGACGGTCACCCAGATGGCCGAGAGCAGGAAGTAGAACGCGCCCAGGCCGGCGTAGGGGGCCACCGTGGTGACATCCAGGGCAATGCCACTGCTGGCCTGCTTGAAGAAGAACGCGCCGGCGGCTGCCGATTGCGCGCCACTGAGGATCATGACCCACTGGCCACCTGCGCTCTTCCAGCGATGCACCGCGGTAGCCAGTTGCAGCAGGCCGGAGAGGATCGCCCAGACACCGAAGACCTTGATCGTGGCGACCATGCCGGAAGTGAGGGCAACGCCGATGGCAATGGCAGTCACCACGCTGACGATGAAGTTGAACATCTGCGTGCCGTTCGCACCCAAGCCGCCGGTGCGGCGGGCATCGATGTAGTTCGCCAGCGCATCCCATGCCGGGTACAGCACCAGCAGCACCGCACCTACGGCTGCGTTCTGCCGGCCAACCACAACGGCCAGGGCGATCCACGCAATGGATACGCCTGCGCGCAGGAAGTAGTAGCGCTGGAGCCAGGCACTTGCCGGGGAAACGGAAGGGGCGGTGGCAGTCATGAAATTCTCCGGATTCGAAAGGAAGAAGCGTGGGTGGGTGGCAGTCTATCTACCAATAGGTAGGCTAACGTTGTGCATGCTTGCCTACCAGTAGGTAGGTCGTCAATCAGTTTCCGTCAGGGCTCCGCGCCGGGTTGCCTTCTGTTCATTTCCTGGGCTTCAGCGGGGCGCCGGGTGGCTTTGGAAGTGCTCGATGACCCACTGTTCGCAGAGTGCCCACAGGCTCGGCGCGCCTTCGCGGATGACCGGACCATAGCGCTCGAGCACTTGTTCCATGGAGACGCCATTCTCCGTCCAGGTCCCGCCGCCGGCGAATATGTTCGCCAGCAGGGGTTGGAAGCGATCCAGCGCCTTTGCAAACCTGGCGTCGGCGCTGCGCGCGCTTTCAAATTCATGCCACAGCGCCAGCATGTCCTCGCCCTGTGGCTGCGGCAGCATGCCGAAAAGCCGCTGGGCGGCAACGGCCTCCAGCTGCGCCTGATGCGCGGCACTGGTGCCGCCATGGATGGGCATGTCACCCACGTCGATTTCAACGATGTCGTGCAGCAGAAGCATGGTCAGCACGCGTTGGACATCGACCGCTTCTGCGGCGTGCTCAACCAGCACAAGTGCGTACATCGCCAAGTGCCAGGAATGTTCGGCCGAGTTCTCACGCCGGCTGCGGTCGAGCAGGGGAGACTGGCGAACCACGTTCTTCAGCTGGTCGATCTCGCGAAGGAAGGCTACCTGTTTCTGAAGTGTCGTCGCCATGGAGCACGCTTCCCGTGGGGTCGAAGGGGATCAGGCGGCCGGGGCCAGGCGATCAAGCGAAACCCGGACCAGGGACTCGAACGCCGCCGGTTCGCCCAGGCCACGCGCGGCGAGCATCGCACCATGTACCGCGGCCATGAAGGTGCGGGCTTCCACCTGTGGCGTCGCATGCAGCTGCAGCTGGCCCCGGGAGAGACCCCGCGTCATCGTGGAGGTGAGCCATTGGCTCAGATCATCGAAGTGCCCGCGCACCTCCGCCGCGACTTCGGGCGGCAGCGTGGGCAGCTCGGCGGCCAGCATTGCGCCGATGCAGAACGAGGACGTGCCACCCAGGATGCAGCTGGACCAGTAGTCCGAATAGGCGGTCAGCTCGCCCAGCGGGTTGTCCAGTTGGCCTTCCAGCAGCGCCAGGCCGGCACGGGCTTCGGCGCGGTAGCGCGCCACGACCTCCCGGACCAGATCGACCTTGGTGGGGAAGTGGTGGTGGATGCTGGCCTTGCTGATGTTTACCTGCGCTGCGATGTCTGCGTAGCTGAAGCTGTTGTAGCCGCCAGACTCGAGCAGAATACGGGTATAGGCGACGATCTCGGCAGCTTTCGGCGAGAGCTCGGTATCCATGAGGCACCTGAAGGTCCAAAGTATCAATCTACCAGTTGGTAGGCTTTGGCGCAACGTGCCCGTTCAGCGCTCACTCGATGGGCGGTATGTGCCGAACCGGATCTGCACAGCCCCCTCCACCACGTTGACGACGCCGATCTCCTGCGGGCCGATCTCGACAACCGCGGGCCAGGAGTGACGGAAACCGAGTGGCCATGCGGGCGGGCGGATCGTCTTCCACGTAGTGCCGGCGTCCCCGCTTGCACTGACCTCGTTGAGGCAGGAGGTCACGAACATTGCGCCGCTGGCGGTACTCATGACATGCGGGCCGCACTTCTGGTCGGCAAGGGGCGTGCCCAGGCCGACCGGCCACGTGCGGCCGTCCGTTGACGTTTTGTACGACACCGGGCATTGAGGATCGTCGCCGCAGGTTTCCAGCACCATCAGGTAGCCGCCGCCCGGGCGAGCCGAGATGACCGGCATGCCCGGCCGCAGGCGGCCTCCGCCGGGCTGTTCGGCAATGGTCGCCGCTGCAGACCAGGTGCGGCCACCGTCGTTGGATATGCGCTGCGACACCACCTGGTTGTAGGAGGGCGTCTCGTCGGCGCGGGTCTCATCGGCGTAGACCACCGACAGGCTGCCATCCTGCAGTGGCGTCAGCACGGGTTCCCAGACACCGCGGTCCTTGCGGCCGCGCGGCGTTTCGTTGGCGGTAATGGTGCTGAGGAAATGCCACTGCCGGCCCTGGTCATCGCTGGCATACAGGTTGAGGCGGTACGAGCGGCGGTCGATCAGCGAGCGCATGGCCAGCAGCACCCGGCCATCGGGCATGACGCGCAGTTCGCCGTTGTCGAGCAGCCGCCCGGGCTCGGACACGCTGGACAAGGGCGCCCACGTGCGTGCGTTGTCATCACTGACCAGCAGCTGCAGCGTGGTCGGGCGGCCCTTGGGATAGTGGGTGGTTACGGCCAGCCAGCGCCCGTCGGGCAGCCGGGCCAGCCGGCCCCAACCGGCATTGGCAGCGTCAACCGTCACCGTGTCTCCCCACTCCACGGTGGTTGCAGTGGCGGGCTGGGCGGCGACAAGCAGCGCAGCGAAGCCCAGTGCCAGGCCGCTGCGTCGCAGCGGGCGGGCCAGAGCGTCCATCGGGGGCATTTTCATCAGGCGCATCTCGGTCACCAGTAGGTTGCGTACAGCGCGACAAGGATGGCCACCACGGCCAACGAGGCAACGTTGAACGAAGGCGCGGTCGCGAAGCCCACGTCATCGGTCCGGATGCGGTCACGATCCCCGCGTGCACGGGTGGCCAGCGCCACGCCGACGCCGAGCAGCAGCGTGGCCAGGAACACCACGCCCATGCGGTCCATGAAGGGCAGCAGCGGCCACAGCAGCTTGAACGCCAGCGACAGCACGAACGAGCCGATGGCTGCCGCCAGCGCGCCGGCCTCATTGGCACGCTTCCAGAACAGGCCCAGCAGGAAGATCACCACGATGCCCGGAGTGAAGAATCCGGTGAACTCCTGGATGTACTGGAAGCCCTGGTCGAAGCTGCCCAGCAGCGGCCGCGCGGTCAGCAGGGCCACGATGATCGAAACGGTGGCCGCCAGCCGGCCGACCCGGACCAGCTTGGCCTGCGGCGCGTCCGGTGCGCGCTTGGCGTAGAAATCCAGGGTGAAGATGGTGGCCACCGAATTGATCTTGGACGCCAGCGAAGCGACGATGGCGGCGATCAGGGCAGCGAACACCAGGCCGAGAATGCCACTGGGCAGCAGCCCCAGCATGGTCGGGTAGGCGGCATCAGGGCGTTCCAGGTTGGGCGCCAGCATCACCGCGGCAATGCCCGGCACCACCACGATGGCCGGCAGCAGCAGCTTGAGGAAAGCTGCGAACACCACGCCCTTCTGCGCTTCCTGCAGATTCTTCGCGGCCAGCGCCCGCTGGATGATGTACTGGTTGAAGCCCCAGTAGCTCAGGTTGGCGATCCACATGCCGCCCAGCAGCACCGACAGGCCGGGGAGATCCTTGTAGAACGGGTTGTCCCTGCTCAGGATCATCTCGAACCGTTCCGGGTGCGCCTGCCACAGCTGCATGAAGCCATCGCTGACACTGCCGTCGCCGATCTTGCCCAGCGTGATGAACGTTACCAGCAGGCCGCCCAGCACCAGCAGGCAGACCTGCACGATGTCGGTCAGTGCAACCGCCTTCAGGCCACCGTACAGCTGGTACAGCAGCGCGAATGCGCCCAGCAGCACCAGCGCCACGTTCTGGTCCAGGCCGGCCACGCCGGCAATGGCGATCGAGCCCAGCCAGAGGATCGACGTCAGGTTGACGAATACATACAGCCCCAGCCAGAACACCGCCATCAACGTGCGGATGCGGTTGCCGTACCGTTCCTCCAGGAACTGCGGCATGGTGGTGATGCCATTGCGCAGGAAGATCGGCAGGAACCACTTGCCCACGATCAGCAGGGTCAGTGCCGCCATCCACTCATACGAGGCGATGGCCAGGCCGATGGCATAGCCGGAGCCGGACATGCCGATGATCTGTTCTGCCGAAATATTGGCCGCGATCAGCGAGGCACCGATCGCCCACCAGGGCAGGCTGCGGCTGGCCAGGAAGTAGTCCTGGGCCGATTTCTGTTGCCCGTCCTTCTCGCGCGACACCCACTGCGCAAGGATGAAGATGCCGGCCAGGTAAGCCAGGACGATGCAGATATCGAGGGTGGAAAGGCTCATGGAATCTCCGCGGGTGGTCCGCGCTGTCAGCGGGGCGGCAGGTGGTCGGGGTTGCCGGCGAACCGGGGCTCGGGAAGGCCGGCGATGCCGGTATCGATGGCGAACAGATGGCCGGCCAGCGGCTCGCGGAAATTCTGGGCCGGGTCCAGCCCGTCCAGCGCGCTGGTGACGAACAACGTCCGCAGGTCGCTGCCGCCGAAGGCGGGCCGGGTCGGCTGGCTGGCCGGCACGTGGATGACGCAGTCCTCGCGGCCATCAGGCAGATAACGGACGATCCGTGATGCGCCCCAGCGCGCATTCCACAGGCCGCCCTCTGCATCGACCGCGCTGCCGTCCGGCTCGCCGGGCTCATCACGCAGGTCGGCAAACACCTGCACCGGGCCGAGCGTGTCGCCATAGCGGCAGCACCACAGCAGTTTCTGCTGCGAATCGCAGAAGTACAGGGTGTCACCGCGCGGGCTGAACGCCACGCTGTTGGAGATCGCAACCGCTGGCAGGGCAAGGCGCTCCAGCCGTAGATCGGCGTGCAGCCGGTAGAACGGCGCCACCGCCTGCTTCGGGCCCACGGCCGGTTCGTGCAGCATGCCGAACACGAAGCGGCCCTGGCGATCGCAGGCGCCGTCGTTGGCGCGGGTCTGTGCGACCTCGTCCAGCCGGTGCAGTTCGCGCAGTTCGTTGCGCCCGGGATGGAAGAATGCCAGCCGCGTTGCCAGCGCCAGCAGGAGCCAGCCCTCCGCCTCGCACAAGGCCACCGATGCCAGGCGTTCGGGCATCGCCCACTGGTCCACCGCTGCGGTGGCTGGATGGTAGCGCCACAGCCGGGACTGGACGATGTCGGTCCAGTACACCGCCTGCTCGCGTTCGCACCACACGACGCCTTCGCCCAGCGTATTGGCGGACGCCACCGCGGGAGTCAGGGCTGCACTCACACCCAGCCTCCATCCACGATGAAATCCTGCCCCGTACACATGCGGCTGTCGTCGGCCGCAAGAAACAGCGCTGCACGGGCAAGGTCATCCGCATGCAGGTAACCGGGCAGGCACTGCGCGCGGCGCAGCTGTGCCTCGCCTTCCTCATCCAGCCACAGCCGCTGCTGTTTTTCGGTGATCACCCAGCCCGGCACCAGCGCGTTGATGCGGATGCGGTCCTGGCCCAGTTCCCGCGCCAGGCCGTTGACCAGGCCGTGCACGGCCGACTTGGCCATGGCGTACATCGGGTAGCCGCTGTTCTTGATCATCCAGCCGGTGGACCCCAGGCAGATGATCGAGCCGCCGCCGAGCGCGCGCATGTCCGCTGCGACGGCCTGGATGGCGAAGTACTGGTGGCGCAGGTTGACTGCGATGCTGCGCTCGAAGTCTTCGGCCTGCGTGTCGGCAAAGCTGTGGCGGGCGTCGTTGGCCGCATTGTTGACCAGCACCGCGATAGGGCCGATCTGCCGGCGGGCCTCGGCGATGGCGGCCTGGAAGGACGCAAGCGCGGTGACATCGGCATGCAGGTAGATCGGCACGTGGCGCACATCAGCCAGCGCCTGGACCAGTGCATGGCCGCTGGCATCGTCGATGTCGAGGAAGGCGACCCTGGCACCCTGCAGGGCAAAGTGCTCGACGAAGGCCGCGCCGATGCCGGTGGCACCGCCGGTCACCAGCACACTGCGACCGTCCAGGCTGGGATAGGTGGCCATGGCGGGCTGCGGAGGGAGGGGCATGCTCATGCCGCTCACCACTCGGCCACGCTGCCATCGGCATGGCGCCAGATGGGGTTGCGCCAACGATGGCCTTCGGCGGCACGCTCGTCCACGTAGGCCTGGTTGATCTCGATGCCCAGCCCGGGGCCATCGGGGATGCTGACGAACCCGTCCTGGTACTGGAAGGGCGTACGGTCCACCAGGTAGTCGAGCAGGTCGTTGCTGGCGTTGTAGTGGATGCCCAGGCTCTGTTCCTGGATGAAGGCGTTGTAGCAGACCGCATCCAGCTGCAGGTTGGCGGCCAGGGCGATCGGCCCCAGCGGGCAGTGCAGGGCCAGGGCCACGTCGTAGGCTTCGGCCATGGCTGCGATCTTGCGCGTTTCGGTGATGCCGCCCGAGTGCGAGGGATCCGGCTGCAGAATGTCCACGCCACCGGTCTGCAGCACGCGCTTGAAATCGAAGCGCGAGTACAGGCGTTCGCCCAGGGCGATCGGCGCCGGCGAAAGCGCAGCGAGTTCCGGAATGGCTTCCAGGTGTTCGGAAAGCACCGGCTCCTCGATGAACATCAGGTTGAACGGGGCCAGTTCGCGCATCAGCACCTTGGCCATCGGCTTGTGCACGCGCCCATGGAAGTCCACGGCCAGGCCGACATCGTTGCCGACCGCATCGCGCACGGCCTGCACGTTCTCCAGCACGCGGGTGACCTTGGCATGCGAATCGACGAACTGCACCTCCTCGGTGGCGTTCATCTTGACCGCGGTGAAGCCCCGGGCCACGGCTTCTGCAGCCGCACGCGCCGTGTCTGCGGGGCGGTCACCGCCGATCCACGAATAGACCCGGATGCGCTCGCGGACGGGGCCGCCCAGCAAGGTGTGCACCGGTACGCCCAGTGCCTTGCCGTGGATGTCCCACAGCGCCTGGTCGATGCCGGCCAGCGCACTCATCAGGATCGGGCCGCCGCGATAGAAGCCGCCGCGGTAGAGGACGTTCCAGTGGTCCTCGATGTGGCGCGGGTCCTTGCCGATCAGGTAATCGGAAAGCTCTTCCACAGCGGCGGCAACGGTATGTGCGCGCCCTTCGACGATGGGCTCGCCCCAGCCGCTGATGCCCGTGTCGGTGTCGATGCGCACAAAGCACCAGCGCGGCGGCACGAGGAAGGTAGTGATGGCGGTGATTTTCATGCGTGGGAGTCCGTGTTCGCCTGGTGCCAGGCGTCGATGAAGGCGCGTGCGCGGCGTGCGACCTCGGCCGCCGGGGTTCCCGGGGCATACAGCGCCGAGCCGATGCCGAAGCCGGCGGCGCCGGCGCTGCGATAGGCGGCCATGCGCTCAGGGGTGATGCCGCCGACCGGCAGCAGTGCGGTGCCCGCCGGCAATACGCTTGACCAGGCCTTCAATACGGGGGGCGGCAACTGCTCGGCAGGGAACAGCTTGAGTGCGTCGGCGCCAGCGCGCAGCGCAGCGAAGGCCTCGGTCGGGGTGGCAACGCCGGGCGTGCAGCGCATGCCCAGCGCATGTGCCGAAGCGATCACCTCGACATCGGCATGGGGCATCACCAGCAGGCGGCCGCCCGCATTGGCGACGTCCTGTACCTGGCCGGTGGTCAGCACCGTGCCAGCGCCGACCAGGCAACGGTCACCCAGCTGCCGGGCCAGCAGTTCGATGCTGTGCAGTGGCTGCGGTGAATTGAGCGGTACTTCCAGCAGATGGAAGCCGGCATCGGCCAGGGCCGCACCGATCGCGGGTGCTTCCTGCGGGGTGAGCCCGCGCAGGATCGCAACCAGGGGAAGGGGTTGCATCCACGCGGTACTCATCGGAAGTCCTCTATCGAGCGGGTGCGCGCCTGCGCCGGCCACCCTTCAGGTTGGCCTTGGAGTCGGCAATCATGTCCAGCATGGCGGCGCGCGCCACATCGGGCTGCTTCAGCCTGATGGCGTCGTACACGTCGAAATGCCGGGGCAGGGAGTACTTGAAGTCCTTGGCCGTCTGCGCCGAGAGCAGGAAGAAGGTGCCCAGCGCCGCGTCGATGACCGAGAACAACGAGCCCAGCAGCTCGTTGCTGGTGGCATCGAGCACGCTCTCGTGGAACGCCAGGTCGGCCTTGGCCCATGCGTCCTGGTCGGTCGCATCGGCCATCGCCTGGTACGCCTCGCCGATCCTGGCCAGCTGTGCGGGCGAGCGCCGCTGGGCTGCCAGCGCCGCTGCCGCCGGCTCGATCACTTCGCGCATCTCCACCAGCTTGTTGACGAAATCCTGGGTGGGCATCAACGCGCAGCGCCACGCCAGGATGTCGCTGTCCAGCTGCTTCCAGTGCCGTGGCTCGCGTACCCGTGACCCGGTCTTCTGGCGTGTTTCGATCAAGCCTTTCGAGCCCAGTACCTTCAAGCCCTCGCGCAGCGCGGACCGGCTCACGGACAAGGTCTGCGCCAGAAGTTCTTCCTTGGGCAGGAACTCGCCTGGCTGAAGTACGCCGCTGATGATCCGTTGCCCGATCTCCTGGGCGACCTGGTCGTAGAGATTGCGTACCTCGATCCGTTTCACGGGTGCCCCTCTGGCTCGGTGCGCCGCAGGCCGCGGCCACTCCTATTATCCGACAAAAGGGATGCAGCAGGGTGTGGGGGGTGTTCATGCAGTCTTCCTTCAGAGCTTGAACCGGAAGCCGATGCCCACGGTCTTGTCCTGGTAGCGGATGTCACGCGGGCGGGTGTTGCCGTTGCCCCAGTACTGGTGCAGGTTGTTGCCCAGCAGGTTGGTGGCGGAAAACACCACGGTGGTGCGCGGGGTGGCGTCGTAGCTGATCGAGAAGTCCAGCGAGCTGGCAGCCTCGACCTGGTCTTCGGTGCCGGCCACGGTGGGCTGGGTGAAGAAATCGATGTAACGGCTGCGGTAGCCATAGGCCAGGCGTGCCGACATGCCGAAGTTCTCGTAGAACAGCACCGCGTTGTAGTTGTTCTTGGAAACGTTCTGCAGCGGGCGGGTGGTGATCGGGCCGCCGAGGAATTCCGGCGACTTGGTGTCACCTTCGATGTAGGTGTAATTGAACTGCGCACCCAGGCCGCTCCAGGCCCCGGGCAGGAAGTCGAAGGTCTGCTGGTAGGCGAATTCCACGCCCTGCAGGTGGCCGCTGCCGGCGCTCTGCGGCGAGGACAGCTCGTAGGTTTCCCCGGCAATGTCGACGTTGGTGATGTAGTTCTGGATGTAGCCGTTGATGTCGCGGTAGAAAACGCCGGTGCTGACGTAGCCCACCGGTGAGAAGTACCACTCCAGCGAGGCGTCGTAGTTGGTCGACTTGATCGGGCTCAGGTCCGGGTTGCCGCTGCTGGCCACGCCGGCACGGTTGAGCGTGCCCGGGTTCAGCGAGATCGAAGGATTCAGCGCGCCGAAGTCCGGGTAGCTCATGGTCTTGGCCGCGACCAGGCGCAGCTGCCAAGCCTCGTTGAAGTGCAGGTTCAAGCTGGCATTGGGCAGCGCCTGGGTATCTTCGGTGTTGCGGCTGATGGCGCTGTAGACGCCGCTGCCGGCATCGAACGAGTAGGCATTGAGCTCGCGCTTGATCTGCTCGGCGCGGACGCCGACCAGGCCATCCACCCGCAGGTTGCCCAGGTTGAAATCGTACTTGGCCTGCAGGTAGCCGGCCGACTTGCGCTCCTGGATGTCGAAGAAGCGCCCCGGATTCTCTGCGGCCAGGCCGTCGGCCAGGCCGTAGTAGTTGCGCAGCGCATCGGCGTTGCCGATCAGATAGTCATAGCAGGGCGTCAGGAACGGCTGGTTCAGGGCCGAGTTGCCGCGCTTGCTGCAGAAGAACGTGCCGCCCGGGATCGCGCCGGAGGCAAGCAGGGCGTCGACCTGGTTGGTCGGGTTCGGCGAAGCGGTGATGTTGCCGGTGCCGGGACCGCCCGGGGGCGGAGTGCTGATCTCGACGCTGCCCTTCGCGCTGGCATTGCGGTCTGCATAGCGCAGGCCGAACTGGATGGCGGCGATCGGGCCATCGAGGAATTCGAAGCGGCCATCACCGCGCCAGCTGTTTTCCTCGCCACGCGACTCGCCCCACGTCTGGAAAAGCCCATTGAGGTAGTAGCGCGAGGAGTCGCTGGCCGGGTTGCCGGCCAGATGCCAGTTCTGGTGCTTGCCTGCCGTGCCGTCCCAGATCGTGGTGATCGGGCCGTTCATGAAGGTGTCGATGATGAAGTTCTCATCGCGGTAGTAGCCCGAGGTCCGCGACACCTCCGTGGACAGCTCCAGCTGATCCCCGCGCCACTTGAATCCAAGCGCGTTCTGGATGTCCTGGCCGCGCTGCCGATGGGCCTGGGTGCTGCTGGCGGCATAGGTGTCGCCGGTCCATTCGCCACTGGTGGCATCGCAGATGGTCTGCCCGGCCAGGGGGCCGTCAAGGCGGTTGGCATAGCAGTTGTCGCCCACCTGCAGGCGGGTCGGCTGTACCGCGCCCACCGGGAAGCTGAACAGGAATGCCTGGTCGTAGTCATCGCGCACGAAGTCGTACAGGCCTTCGACATAGACCTCGGTGCGCTCGCTCGGCTTCCACTGCAGCGCGTAGTTGAAGGCGCTGCGCTTGCGGTCGCCCTGGCTGTAATTGGTACCCCAGCCATTCGGCGCCGCCACCAGGTTGCCGGCGTCGGTGCGCATCGGTGTGCCGTCGTCGTTGTTCAGCACCTTGGGGAAGTCACCCCACACCGCATCGTAGACATAGTGCTTGCCGACATAGCCGAAGTTGACCATGGCGCCGAACTGTCCGGCGTCGGTATCCCAGCGGTTGCTCAGCAGCAGGCTGGCCGACGGGTCGATGTCGCCGCCGTACTTGCTGTGCGTGCCGGTGACCGTGCCGGCAATCTCGGCACCGTCGAAATCCAGCGGCCTGCGCAGTTCGATATCGACCAGGCCGGCGATGCCGCCCAGCGGCAGGCTGGCTTCGCTGCTCTTGTAGACACTGAGGGTCTTGATTGCGGTGGCCGGCAGGTTCTGGAAGGCATAGCCGCGCCCGGAGCTGCTGAAGATCTCGCGCCCGTTGAGCGTGCTCACCACATTGGGCAGGCCACGGATGACGACCCCGGTGGTCTCGCCCTGGTTGCCCTGCGCGACCTGCACGCCGGTCACGCGCTGCAGGGCATCGGCAACGCTGTTGTCCGGCAGCTTGCCGATGTCTTCGGCAACGATTGAATCGACCACCATGGCCGCTTCCTGCTTGAGCGTCTGCGCGGTCTGCAGGCTCTGGCGCAGCGCGGTCACCGTCACGGTATCAAGATCGGTGGCGGTCGGCTGCTGGGCCGTAGGTGAGGCCGGTCCGGTGGTGCTGGTGTCCTGGGCCCGGGCAAGGCCGGGCAGGGCCAGTGCGGACAGGATGGCAAGGGAGAGCAGGGTGCGGGAAGAAGAAACGGTCATGGCGGTAGCTCCGGATTCCGGAAAACAAGCGCAGGTGGGAGCTGCGCCGGCCAGTGCCGGCGCAGCGGAAGATTCAGAGGGCGGGCACGGCGTTGCGCGGGGTCTTGGCCAGGCTGCGGAACAGCTCTGCCTCACGGGCGCGGTAAGGCGTTCCATCGGCCTTCAACAGGTCGTGGAACCAGACGGTGGGTTCTTCCATCGTGTACGGGCGCTGCCAGCTGTCCCACGGGAAGCGGGTCTGGATGGCGCCATCCACGAAGCCCCAGTTGATCATGCCGATGTTTTCGCGGCGGGCGATCGGCAGGATGGTGTCGACATTGGAACCGGCACCGCGGGCCAGCCACTCGGTGCAGATGAGCGGACGGCCATGTTTGCGCAGCTGCGCTACACGCGCCTTGAAGGCTTCGGGCTGCTCGTAGTTGTGGAAGGTGATCACATCGGACTGTTCCAGCTGGGTGCGCTGGATCGAGGTCAGCGAAGCGGCGCCCGGCGACCAGTCATCACCGATCCACACGCCGCTGGTCAGCGGCTGGGTCGGCTTCCTGCTCCGCGCCCATTCGAAGATCTTCGGCAGCAGCTCGGCAATGCGGGCCTGTTCGCCCTCCAGCTGCTTGTCCATGTAGTTGCCGCCGCCCGGGTTGTCCGGTTCGTTCCACAGGTCCCAGGCCAGCACGCGTTTGTCATCGGCGAAGGCGCCCACGACGCCCTCCACATAGCTGCGGAAGTGGGCGTCATTGGCCGGGTCCACCAGAGCATGGCGGCTGGGGCTCTGCACCCAGCCCGAGTTGTGCACGCCCGGAATGGGGCGGTGCTGGGGGCCGAGCACCGGGTCCGGATCCCAGCAGCTGTCGAACAGCACGAACATCGGGCGGATGCCGTGTTTCTGCGCGATCGTCAGGAACGTGTCGATGCGCTTGATCAGACCCTGCGGGTCCTGCTTCCACAGCAGGTCATGCAGGTATACGCGCATGGTATTCATGCCGAACTGCTCGTGTGCCCAGCCCAGCTCGCGGTCGATCGCCACCGGGTCGAAGGTCTCGGGCTGGAACATCTCCAGCTGGTTGATCGCGTTGGACGTTGCGTAGTTCGAACCGACCAGCCACTGCTGCTTTGCATACCACGCGTCGGCCTGCGCCGGGGTCCAGCGTACGGTGTCGCTCGCATGTGCCATCGGCGCGACGGCGAGCAGGGTTGCCAGCAAGGGGGAAAGCCACTTTCGCATGGGATGCATCTCCTTGGTCATGAGCTGCCCGCTCCCGGCAGGTGCCGGAAGGGCGGGGCGTGGTGCGATGTCGTCGGGTCGCGGCGGCCGCGTGTGCCTGGTCGCCGCGACGGATGCGTGACTCAGCGGCGCGCGGGGGCGTCGCGGTCGGTCGAGAACTGGTAGACGATGCGGTTCAGATAGGTCTGGCCAGGGTCCAGCCGTGACGAGCCGAACGCAGGCTGGTTCGGCGTGTCCGGGAACAGCTGCGGTTCCAGCGCAATGGCATCACCCTGGCGGTAGACCGAACCGCTCTTGCCCACGGTGCTGCCATCAAGGAAGTTGCCGGAGTAGAACTGCAGGCCCGGCTGCGTCGACAGCAGGGTCATCACCCGGCCCGAACGAGGGTCGTGGACACGGGCAACCTCACGAAGCTCTTTGCTGGGGCTGCGGCTGATCACCCAGTTGTGGTCATAGCCGTGGCCGTGCAGCAGCTGCGGCTCATCGCCTCGGCGCAGGTCGCGCCCGATGGGCTTGGCCGTGCGGAAATCAAACGCCGTGCCTTCCACGGGCTGCAGCACGCCGGTGGGAATCAGGGTGGCGTCCACGGGCGTGTAGGTGCTGGCCGGAATGGTCAGCTCGTGCTCCATGGCCGTACCCGAGCCTTCGCCTGACAGGTTCCAGTAGGCGTGGTTGCTCAGGTTGACGATGGTCGGCGCGTCGGTGGTCGCGCGGTACTCGACCAGCAGGCGGCCATTGCCCTGCAGCGTGTAGGTCGCGGTGACGGTGAGCGTGCCGGGGAAACCCTGTTCTCCATCGGCGCTGACGTGGCGCAGCGTCACGTGGTCGGCCTTGGCCTCGACCACGTCCCAGACCACCTTGTCGAAGCCACGGCTGCCGCCGTGCAGGCTGTTGGGGCCGTCATTGGTCGGCACCTGGTAGGTGTGGCCATCCAGGCTGAAGCGACCTGCGGCGATGCGGTTGGCGAAGCGACCGACCGTCGCGCCGAAATACTGTGGCTTGTCCAGGGTGGCCTGCAGCGTGCCGTCAGCGAGCAGCACATCGGCGTACGCGCCATCGCGGTCCGGCACCTGCAGCGAATGCAGTGCTGCGCCCAGGGTCAATACGGTGGCCTGCATGCCGCTGCCGTCGCGCAACTGGATCGACTCGACCCGGGTGCCATCCGCCGTGGTGCCCAGCACCGTGCGCGCCTGTCCGTGTGCGGCTGATGCAGCCGCCAGTGCCATCGCCCCGATCAGTCCCGCCGTCTTTCCCTTGCCAGCAAGCATTGCCCCAGACCCCTCTCAATGTCGTGGGCGTACAAAAACATATAATCAGACAATACGCACGTTGCGACGCAACACGACGTATTCGGCCTAGCTGGCCGCCAGTTGATGAAGCGCATGGAATCCGCGTACCACGGCATCGGCTGAAGCCACCGGACGCGATGCGATGCCCATCCCGGCCAACGCGGCCTGGTAGAGCCGGCACACCGGCGCTGATCCGATCAATGGCACGCAGGCCTGCTGCAGTTGCGGGTACAGCGCCAGCGCATCGGCGATCTCCGCACCGGCGAGCAGGCCACGCAGGTACGCGCTGCTTTCGGTGCGCGGCAGAACCCCGCGCACCACCCGTGCGCGCACGCCGAACAGCAACGTGCCCAAACCCAGCCCACCCCGCACTGCTGCACGCATGCCTTCAGCAAATGCCGGGCCGGCGTCGCCCGGTCCTTCCAGTACCGATGCCAGCAGGCCGCCGCTGGCAAGGCGGTCGAACAGCTCGCCGGACATCGCGGTCATGAAGGAGTGGACGCGGCCATCGACCAGTTCGATCCACTTGGTATGCGTGCCGGGCAGGGCAACAATCGAAGTGGCCTCGATGCCACCACCGGCGAGCAGCCCCAACAGCTCGGTCTCTTCGCCGCGCAGCACGTCCGGCGCGCCGTCGGCGGTGCGCACGCAGGCCATGCCAGGCACGATGCGCATCGACAGCGTCCCGATATGGGCAGTGACCAGGTTGCGCGCCACATCGGTCACACCGGCGGGGCAATCCACATAGCCCGCATCCACCCAGCCCACGGTGGAACCGATCATGCCGGCCGCGTAGACGTGGCCAGCGGCGGGCCAGCGCTGGCGGATCGCATCGGCGGCAGCCACCATGCCATCGCGGTCGAGGCCGGCCACGCCTGCCGGAGTCTCGAGGCTGTCGACCATCTGTCCGGATGCATCGATGAGGTAGGCACGAAGATTGCTGCTGCCCCAGTTGATGCCGATGATGCTGTGCACGTCATGCTGCATGTCCATCCCCACGTCGTGGCCGTTGCCAATTGTCCGATTATATGTTTCTGTGGCGGCCGGCTGGCAACCGGCCAGTGTGGACATCAACGGGAGGGCAGGATGGTGCAGAACACACTTCGGGTATTGCTCGCAGCGGCACTGCTGCAGGCAGCTGCAGGGGCAGCAGCAATCGAGCCGGCGCGGGACAACCCGCTGCTCGATTCCGGCCCTGATCCGTGGATCGTCCGCGACGGGCGGACCTTCTACTACATGGCCACCCACGGTGACCGCCTGGCGATCCGCGCAACCAGCGACCTCGCACACCTGGCGCAGGCCCGGGAAGTCACGGTCTGGCGCCCGCCAGCCACCGGACCCAACGCAACATCCATCTGGGCGCCCGAACTGCATCGCATCGATGGCCGCTGGTACATCTATTACACCGCTGCCGCCAGCGGCGCTGCCGAAGGCCAGGAAGATGCCCAGCGCGGCGTGTTCGTGCTGGAGAACACCAATGCCGATCCGACGAAAGGCGAATGGATTGATCGCGGGCGCCTGGCCACGGCGCATGCCGGCATCGACGGCACCACCTTCGTGATCGGTGAAAAGCGCTATTTCGTCTATTCGCCTTACGTGGGCCCCGACAGCGTGCTGGCCATCGTGGCCATGGCGAACCCGTGGACCCTGCAGGGCGAGGAGGTCATCATTGCGCGGCCGGACCAGGCGTGGGAGCGCCAGGGTGGCCGGCAGATCCTGGAAGGGCCGGAATTCCTGAAGGGCCCCAACGGCGACCTCTTCCTGACCTATTCGGGAAGCGCATGCTGGTCCGACGACTACGCGATCGGGCTGCTGCACGCGAAGGCTGGTTCCGATCCACTCGATGCCAGCGCATGGACCAAGGCGAAGGCGCCCATCCTTGCCAAGAATCCTGCAGGCAACGTGTACGCGCCGGGTCACAACGGGTTCTTCCAGGGCAGTGATGGCACCGACTGGATCATCTACCACGGCAATTCCGGTCCGGACATGGGCTGCACTGCCAAGCGCTCGCCGCGCGTCCAGCCCGTGCACTGGGACGGGAAGGGGTGGCCGGTGCTTGATCTGCCGACGGGACGTGGTGAGCGCAACTAGGCGCTCACCCTCCTGGGGCAGCGCAATGTTTTAGGTACTGCGTTACGCAGCCTCTCCCCAGGGCAGGAAGACGCCGCGGAATCGCATTTTCCCCGATGCCAGCCGGTCGTAGGCTTCGGTTGCCTGGTCCAGTGCGAAGTCTCGACCAGCGGCTTCACTTTGCCCGTGGCCGCCAGATTCAATACCTCGCTGAGGTACTGCTGGCCGCCGTGGGTCGAGCCGATCACGCGCTGGCGCATCATGTGGAAAGGCACGCCTTCTGATGAGATCGAGAACGGCTGGCTGAAGTCCAGGCCGCACAGCACGATGCGCCCATCGACCCGCAGGCCGGCCATGGCTTCTTCGGCAGAACTGAATTCATTGGTCGTTACCAGGAGCACATCGGCGCCGCCGATGTCCTTCAGTTCCTTTCCGCTGGCGACGACATGGTCGGCACCCAACTGGCGGGCGAGGGCATGCTTGTCGGCCGAATGGGTGGTGGCAATGGTTTCGAAGCCGCATGCCTTGGAAAACTGCAGCGCAACGTGCCCCAGGCCACCGATGCCAAGCACCGCGATTTTCTCATTGGGCTGGGGCGCCGCATCACGCAGGCCGCTCCACGTGGTGTAGCCGGCACACATCATCGGCGCAGCGTCCACATAGGACAGGCCGTCCGGAAGCAGAACCGTGCCCTCGGCAGAGACCGCAATGTACTGGGCATGGCCACCCTGCGCAGCGAAGCCGGTGGTACGGGGGGCCTCGCAGTTCATGGCCGTCTGGCCGGACAAGGGGCGGCTTTCGCGGCAGTAGGGGCAGCGGCCGCAGGACGACTGGACCCAGGTGGTGCCCACGCGGTCGCCTACCCGACGCGAGCGCACGCCCGCGCCGACCTCGACGACTTCGCCAACCACTTCATGCCCGGGTGTCTGGGGGTAGATGTCGCCGCCATAGCCCTGGGTCGCCCACACATCGGTGTAGCACATGCCCGACGCGTGAACCTTGACCAGTACCTGGCCCGCTTCGACCACCGGCACGGGCACGTCCTGCACCTGCCATGGACTGTTGGGGCCGGTCGTCACAACCGCTTTCATCGTCTTCATCGTCTCGATCCTGTTTCGGTTTGCGGATCCCGAGGGTTGGCACCCGCGGACAACCGTGAGCCTAGAATCGGTTTACTATCAAGACAATATCTCCAATATTTGATCTAACGATGAAAGCACTTCATTAATCGACAGGCGTTGAGATGACCGCGTTTACGGCGTTCCTGGCGGTGGCGACGCATCGCAGTTTCCGCAGCGCGGCTGCCGAGTTGAACATCACCCCGTCCGCGATCAGTCATGCAATCAAGGCGCTCGAACAGCGGTTGGGCGCACGCCTGTTCAACCGCACGACCCGCAGCGTTTCGCTGAGCGATGCGGGCGAGCGCCTGGCAGAAAAGCTGCGGCCCGCCATGGCCTCCATCGAGGAAGCCCTGCAGTCGGTCGATGCAGATGCAGACGTGCCGCGCGGCACGATCCGCATCAACGGCAGTGAAGGCGCCATCCGCCTGGTGCTGAAACCGGTGATGGCGCGATTCCTGCAGCGCTACCCGCAGGTCCACCTGGATATTGTCAGCGACGGTCGGCTGGATGACATCGTGTCGAACGGCTTCGATGCGGGCATCCGATTGGCCGAAGCAGTGCCACGGGACATGGTCGCCGTAGCCGTTACCGCTCCCATGCGCTTCGCGGTGGTCGCGTCCCCGGCGTATCTGCGGGCGCGCAGCCGCCCAATGCGCCCGCTGGATCTGCATCAGCACGACTGCATCCGTTTCCGGTTCGAAAGCGGGGCCATCTACCGCTGGGAGTTCGAGCGCCAGGGCACGACGGAGCGCGTCAATGTGTCCGGGCCCATGACCCTGACCGATCAGCCCTTGATGGTCGACGCTGCGATGGAGGGCATCGGCATCGCGTTCGTTCCCGAGCATCTGGCGGCCCAGCCGCTCGCCGAGGGTCGCCTGCTTCGGCTGCTTGAAGACTGGTGCCCCGAGTTTCCTGGCCTTGCGCTGTACTACCCGGGCCACCGGTACGTGCCGCCAGGACTGAAGGCCTTGATCAGGCTGATTCGAACTGAAGCTCCAGGCGCGCCGTTCGCAGGGGAGGCATGATGTTTCCTTCCGCGTGTCGGCTGCGCACAGGCCAGCGCGGATGCAGTGCCGCGATCACTCTGGCTGTTCGTCGCTGTTGAAGCCCGCGCCGGGTAGAGCAGGGGGATGGCCATGGCTGCCGGGTGGACGCGGCTTGCGCCGACGCAGCGGTCGCGTGCCGGCCGATTGCGCGGGATCGGCAACGATTCGGCCTGGTATCACGAACAGGATGTTTTCAGGCAGGGACGGGCTCATTGCCGCGACGTGCTGCGGGCATGCGATCTGCGCTCCGTACACGGGGACATTCCAGCAGGAGGCGGCTCGCAACGCGGCTGGATCCTGAGTGTGCTCGGTCAGAAAGGAGGTGTTGGGTCCATCAGGGCAGGCACGGTCGATCGCGTCGGCTGAAGTGCAATCAGTGGCAGCAGCACCACTTGCGGAGGCCGCAGGCGGTGGCCGGCCCACCCTCGGTGATGCCTGCTGCAATACCTTTCGACACATGAGCATCTGTACGAGCATCGCGTCGGTTTCCGGCCGACGGGGCGCTTGTGCGGCCTGCATCAGCGATGTCTCCGCGACCGCTGGCTCGGGGGACCTGGCCTGCGCCTTCACCAGAGCCGGAAAGTCCGAAGTGGGGCAGGCACGCAGATGCGTGTTCTTCCGTTCCACGTTCGGCAGCAGGGCAGGCGTTGTCGCCGTCAGGGTACGAACGCTGGTCATGAAGTTGCCCTCGGTCAGGTAGCCACGCATGACTCAACGTGCCGAGCGCGCCGGGTGGCCGGGCATCAACACTTCGGGTCGTTGATTGCCAGCCTACCAACTGGTAGATTGGATCGCAACGCAGAGCAGGCACCGCCATGAACCAGACCCCTGAAAGACAGAGCGCAACCGGGCTTGAATTCCTCCGCAACGCAATGGCAGCGGGTGGCCTGGGCAAGGGCATCGGCCAGACGCTCGGACTCTCGATTGATGCCGTTGACGACGGCCAAGTGACCTTGAGCGGCGCGCCAGGCCTGGAGCATGCCAACCCGATGGGCGCTGTCCATGGCGGCTACCTCGCGACCCTGCTCGACGGCGCCATGGCGCTGGCCGTGCAGACGCAGCTCGACATCGGCACGCGCTATGCGACCACGGACTTGAACATCACCTACGTCAAGGGCGTGGCACCAGGCCAAGCGGTCGTCCGTTGCGTCGGCGCCGTTCTCCATCTGGGACGAACGATGGCTCTCGCGGAGGCCAAGGTAGTTGACGACGCGGGGAAGCTCTACGCGCATGCAACAGCGACCTTCGCCATTGCTGATCTTCACCCGTGACGCTGCCGGCCCGTACCCTCTCCCATCCTCAATAAATCTGCGTCCGTAGTTTACGAGCGGCTCAGTCCATGCGATTACGGCGAGTCATTCCGCCTGGTCGTCATCATTGTCGACAACGTTCCACAAGGAACCATCGAGCTTGTACCACGTGTATTTTCCGATCCGCTTGCCCTCCTTATAGGTTCCTTCCTCTTTGAGCAGGCCTGAGCTCCACCAGCTCCTGTAGGGGCCATGAAGCTCTCCATCTTGAAGGGTGGCACACAGAAGCAATACGCCATCTTTCGACCACTCCCGAAGCACCCCATTCTTCTGGCCATTCCTATACTCGAACTGACAAAGTAATTCACCGATCTCGTACCAACATTCAAAGGGGCCGACCCATTGTCCATCAGCTCGGGCTCCACGGGACCGCAGGGCTCCTGAGATGAAGTAGCTCTCTGCCGTTTTAAACCTTTTATCTTTCATGAGTGCCGCCTTGCGGAATTCGTGCCGTGACCATTCTGGTGGCTCATCGGCAGCTGTCCCTTTGTTTGCGACGCCAATGAGAGCCTAATCCGCGGAGATGTCAGAAGACCTCCAGAGCGACCCGTCTACTTTGTACCAGTTGTAACTTCCGACTCTTTTTCCAGAGTGAAAATTCCCCTCTTCCTTAACGAGCCCTGAGTCCCGCCAGTTCTTGTATGGGCCGTGAAAATGGCCATCTTGGAGGGTGGCGCAGAGAAGCAGTAGCCCGTCTTTTGACCATTCACGGAGGACTCCGTTCTTTAACCCATTCCTATATTCAAACTCAGAAAACGGTGCGCCACTTTCGTGCCAGCGTTGAAAAACGCCATGCCACCGCCCGTCGACCATGGTGCCACGAGACTGGATTCTTCCAGATGGATAGTATGTATCGACCGTTTCTATTTTTTTTCTGTCATCGGAAATATCCTAGGGGAAGCCGTCTTCCGACCATGGCGGCGGATCATGGTCAGATTGGCCCTTGTTGGCGACGCACAGATTGCGACGATCCGCCGCTCGTGTCAGACATGCTCGATACCAGCGATCAGGGCCCTTGCTTGTTCCCAAGCCTCTCGACCTGTCGCACGACACATCTTCCTCACTGCAGCCATGGCTCGGTCCGTCTATGCGAGATTCTTGACAGAGCCTACTCCTTGGCAATGCTCGAAGTTCTCCAGACCGAGCCATCTGTGTCGTACCAGGTGTAACGTCCGATTCGTTTTCCTGCTCTGTACGTTCCTTCCTCTTTGGGCAAGCCTGAGTTCCACCAGCTCTTGAAAGGCCCATCAAACTCGCCGTCTTTTACGGTGGCAGACATTAGCAAAAGCCCGTCTTCTGCCCACTCCCGGATCATTCCATTCAACTGGCCATTCACGTACTCTCTCTCAGTGAAAAGTGCGCCGTTCTCGTGCCAGCGTCGAAAGATACCCATCCACCGCCCATCGACCTGTGTTCCTCGGGACTCGAGCTTCCCAGAAGGAAAATAATTTTCCACCAATTTAGTTTCGGGATTTTTCATGGGTAGCATCCTAACGAAGGTCGCTTGGTGACCAAGGTTGCGGCTCTCCGTCGATTTGACCCTTGTTGCCGACGCAGAGGTTGCGACGGTCCGCCGCTTGGGTCAGAGATGCTCGATGCCAGCGGTCAGGGTCTCTCACCGCGCCGTATCCTCTTCGCTTCACAGAGGAGCTGCCCCCCCCGCCGTTTGCCATCGGCTCAGTCCATGCGGTTGCGGCAGGTCAATTGGCCTGCTAGTCATCATTATCGACTACGTTCCATATGGAGCCATCGAGCTTGTACCACGTGTACTTTCCGATCCGCTTGCCGTCTTTAAAAGTGCCTTCTTCCTTTAACAGACCTGAACTCCACCAGCTCTTGTACGGACCATCGAATTCACCGTCCTTGACGGTTGCAGACAACGTCATCACCCCGTCCACGGTCCATTGTCGAAGCAGCCCGTTCATCAGCCCATGCCGGTACTCAGCTTGGGAGAATAGCGGGCCGGTTTCATGCCAGCGCTCAAAGAGGGCATGCCATTGCCCGTTGACCTGGGTGCCACGCGACTCGATTCTTCCCGAAGGAAAATAGTTCTCCACCACCTTTGCGCTTGAACTTGTCATGGATTGAACTCTACCGGAGGTCGCGATCAGACCACTCATCAGGTTCTCCGCCTGTTTGTCCCTTGTTGGTACGCAAAAGTTGCGACGGTCCCCTGCTTGCGTCACGCAAGCTCGATAAAAGCGATATGAACCGTTAACTGCTCAGAGTTGCCGCCGGATGTCGTACGCCATCATTTGGCCTACTGGTCATGATCTTCGACTATGTTCCATATGGAACCATCGAGCTTGTACCACGTGTATTTTCGGATCCGCTTGCCCTCTTTAAAGGTTCCTTCCTCTTTGAGGAGGCCCGAGCTCCACCAGCTCCAGTAGGGGCCATGAAGCTCTCCATCTTGAAGGGTGGCACACAGAAGCAATACGCCATCTTTCGACCACTCCCGAAGCACTCCGTTCTTCTGGCCATTCCTATACTCGAACTGACAAAGTAATTCGCCGCTCTCGTACCAACATTCAAAGGGGCCGACCCATTGTCCATCAGCTTGGGTTCCACGGGACCGCAGGGCTCCTGAGATGAAGTAGCTCTCTGCCGTTTTAAACCTTTTATATTTCATGAGTGCCGCCTTGCGGAATTCGTGCCGTGACCATTCTGGTGGCTCATCGGCAGCTTTCCCTTTGTTTGCGACGCCAATGAGAGCTTAATCCGCGGAGATGTCAGAAGACCTCCAGAGCGATCCGTCTACTTTGTACCAGTTGTACCTTCCGACTCTTTTTCCAGAGTGAAAATTTCCCTCTTCCTTAACAAGTCCTGAGTCCCACCAGCTCTTGTATGGGCCGTGAAAATGGCCATCTTGAAGGGTGGCGCAGAGAAGCAGTATCCCGTCTTTTGACCATTCACGGAGGACTCCGTTCTTTAACCCATTCCTATATTCAAACTCAGAAAACGGTGCGCCACTTTCGTACCAGCGTTGAAAAACGCCATGCCACCGTCCGTCGACCATGGTGCCACGAGACTGGATTCTTCCAGATGGATAGTACGTCTCGATCGTTTCTATTTTTTTTTCTGTCATCGGAAATATCCTAGGGGAAGTCGTCTTCTGACCATGGCAGCGGTTCATGGTCGGACTGGCCCTTGTTGGCGACGCACAGATTGCGACGATCTGCAGCGCGCGTGAGGCACGCTCGATACCAGCGATCAGGATCTTTGCTCGGCCCCAAGCCTCTCCACCTGTCGCACGAAACCTCTTCTCTATCGTAGCGCCTGTAGCACTCGTCGGTATTGTCTTCATCGCTCGGGCAGATTGCCAACCCCGTGAGATATCCATAGAAACTGCCGACGACCGAGCCCGCTGCACCTCCCGCACTGCTGCCGGCTAGAGCACCGCCTGCCCCGCAGCCGACTGTGCCGACGCCGGGGGCGAAAAGCGTGCATCCCGCCCCACCACCAACGCCACCTGCAATGCCGCCGCCGGCGTAACCGATATAGCCGCCGATGACACCTCCGCTGATGGTGCACGACGCCATGCAGACCTGATCCTTTGCTTGGCCTGTGCTGTCCGTATACAGAAGGGGGTTGGACTCGACATAGCTGTAAGTGCTGATGCCTCCCGCCAGGCCAATGGGGTCACTCTGCAGATACCGGCCTGTAGCGGGCTCATACTCACGTGCGTAGTTATGGTGAAGACCGCTATAGGGGTCGTACCGCTGTCCCGCGAAGCGCATGTTGAACGTGAACGGCGTACCGTCCGCATCCGGATCCTCGCTGGGTCCGTCGCTGCCAAATGCCTCGCCTCTGCTGTCCCACGACCAGACCGCAACGTTGCGTGCAACCTCGATGACCGCGCGCGGCGAGCCGAGCTGATCCGGCTCGATGTAGTGCAGGCGATTCGAAGACGCTGCGGTGCCAACCAATACACCCACGGGCAGGTCGCCCAGCCAGATCACCTGTTGGATCGGCGCGCCCGTGGCATCGTAGTCACCCAGCCAGTGGCCGCTTTCGTCGTGGACGCTGTAGGTCGTGGTGGTGGTCCCCAGGTAGCTTCGCACCCGCTCACCACGGCCGTTGTATGCGTACTGTTGGATCGCCTGGCCGCTCTGCTTCACCTGTATCAATCGATTGAACGGGTCGAAGACGAACTCTCTATCCGTGCCGTCAATGGAGGCCGTGTTGCCAACGGCGTCGTAGTTCCGGGATACCCCATCTACCGAGAGAAGGCGATGGCTGTCAGCCGGGTACGCGTAACCGTCGGTCCCTCCAGCGTTGGTGAATGATGTGCGGTTTCCCGTAGCGTCGTGGCCATAGCGCTCGATCGCGGTTCCTGTTGCCCCATCCCGGAATGCAACCAGACGATTGAGGGCGTCGTAGTCGTAGGTGGCAAGCGCCGGAGATTCATGGCCAGCGGTGTGCAGGCCGGTAAGGTTGCCAGTGGCGTCGTAGGCGTAACCTGCATCCAGGCCGTCCCGGTCGACATCGCTCAGCGAGATGGTGCGGTAGTTCCGGTCATGGGCTCGGACCAGGGTCCGACCATTACCATAGCTCCAGCCTGCCGCAGGTCCGAATGGGTAGTACGTGACACCGGACAGCAGCACCTCGCGGCTGGCGCCGGGCGATGTAACGCCTATCTCCGAGATGCGGCCCTCGGGATCACGGACGTAATCAACCAAGGTGCCATCTGGGTAGGTGATGGCTTGGAGCTTTCCACCCAAGCTGTAGGCGTAGCGAGCTGCGAAGCTATGGCTGCCGGTTACCTGGGTCTTGCGTACGATGCGGCCGAAGCGGTCGTAGCAGTATCCCGTCGTGCCGCTGGCATCCACGATCTGGCTCAGATAGCCAGAGGCAAAGGTCTCGCCCGTTGCACACTCAGTTGGCGCGGCATCATAGAGGTAGGACGTGTCCAGCGCAGGCGCACCGGCAACTGCAACGCGGGTCAGTCGTTTGAGCGCGTCATAGCGGTAGGCCAATGCCTGCCCACGGGCGTCTGTCACGCCGTCGCGATTGCCTGCGCTGTCATAGCTGTAACGGGTGGTGCCTGTATCTGGACTGCTCAGCTGCAGCAGGTCGCCTAGTGCGTTGTATGCGTAGTGTGTCTGCAGCCCCTTTGGGTCAGTGACCTGTACGAGCCGATTCAACGGGTTGTAGATGTAATGCGTAGCGGCGGCGATTCCGCCGGCATCCTGCGTGGTCTGCCTGAGGCGGTTCTGTGCGTCGTACTCACGGCGTTCAGTGCGGCCCAATGCATCCGTCATCGCCGTAATGTTGCCGTTGTCGTCGTACGTGAAATCCGTCGGGTTGCTGGACGCATCGGCGACGGTCGCAAGCCGCCCGTTCAGGTCGTAGATGCGCGACAGGCTGCGTTGCACTCTCTGGGCCGGGTCGTGGGTCTCCTCCGCAATGCGGTTGCCCGCCGTATCCAGGGTGTAGGCGATGTAGCCGCCACTGTTGTCGGTGAGGCGTACCAGTCGATGCGCGGCATCGTAGGAGAACGCCAGCGAGTCGCCGTCGGGCTGGGTGATCTGCTCGACCAGGCCGGTTGGCCGGTAGTCGGTGCGCGTTATGCGGTCATCACTCTCGGTGCTATCGTCCGGACCTCGCACTTTCTCCGCTGTCATCCAGCCGCGCGGATGGTATTCGTAGTTCGTCTCTACACCGTTCGGATCGACGGAGGACAATCGTCGCCCCGCGCCGTCGTAGGTCGGGAAGGCTGTGGTGCGCCCCAGCGGATCGATGATCTTCCATAGATCACCCTTGCGATAGGCGCATGCCGTCGGGGCAACCTTGCAATCGCCGTGGTCGGTCTGATGGTAGACGTAGGTCGTCGTGTCGCTGATGTCGGTACGCGGGCCCTTGGTGCTGATCGGCAAGCCAACCAGCGGACAGGTGCCGGTGCTTGCGTCAGCGGGCTCGCAGTAGGTCGTCGTCGTTGTGCGACTGATGGATGTTTCCGGATCCCTGCGAGTCTCGGTGAGTACCTGGCCACGGCTGTTGTAAGTGAAGCTGGTCTCAGCAACGAGCGTGTCCGCCGCGTCATAGGTTCGCCGTGCGATGGGCTGGCGGAAGCTGGCATGCCAGTCTGTCTGGATTGTGCGCTTGCTGCCGCCGAAGTCGTTGGCTGCCTCGATCCGCTGGGTCTGCAGTCCGCGAGCGTTGTAGGCATAGCGGGTAACGTTGCCCCTGAAGTCCGTCCTGCTGGCGGGATATCCGTTGCTGTCGTAAGTGCGTGCCGCGGCAACACTGGCACAGTCGTCGCAAGGCGCATCCAGCGATGCGAGTCGCGCAACTCCGTGATCGACGCCAAACGCGTAGCGTCTGGCATTGCCGAGGCTGTCGGTGATCGTGGTGCTGCCGTCCTTGTTGAACTGCAGTTCGACCCGGTCTGCGGTTCCGGAAGCGAAGGGACCGTGCACGCTGAGCACGCCACGCCGCTGGGCGTCATAGGCCCAGCTTGCGTAACGGTTGTTGTCCTCATCGGTGATGCCGGTTAGCAGGTGCGGCTGCGCCACCCCTCCGGTCTGGCCAGGCTCGCTGTAGTGATAGAGACGCGTCGCCGGGCCTGACCGTGGCGAGGGGTAGGTCACGCTGGTCAGGTCGCTGCCGGTGTAGGCGTAGGTGATGACCGCCCCGGCGCTGTCGGTCAGACTCGTCAGGCGATCGCTTGTGTAGCCGAACACCAGTGACCGTCCCTGCGGGTCTGTAACGCGTTGAACGTACGGCGAGATGCCCGCGCCGGCGGCATAGGACAGCGTCTGCACGAGCCCGTCGCGCGAGGTGATGGAGTGCAGGCGGCCGAGTTCGTTATAGGCTTCGACGGAATCGTCCGCACGGCGATAGCTTGCCGAAGCCAGTGACCCTCCTGTCAGGATGACGGTCAGTCTCTCCGGAACATCGCTACCTGCAGTCCATTCGCCATTGACAAGGCTGAAGGTCTGAATGGCGCCATTGGCTCGATGCGCTCGGAGGCGTACGACCGATCCGGCGGCGTCGGTGACCGGTTCGAGTCGGGTTGCATAGTTGTGGCTCCAGCCAATGCCGATAGGAAGCGCTCGGCTGTCCGGCACGCGATGGCTGTTGTAGACGCGAACGAACTGCAGTGGGAATGCTCCCGCTCCAACGTAGTCCGTCTCCTGCTGACGCTTGTTGCCGGTAGCGCTGGCTATGGGGTTGGATGCATTGCCTCCGTCGGCGGGGCAGTTGCTGTCGCACTTGGGTATGCCGCACTGACCGGTGTCCGGGTCGGCGAGGCCGCTGAGCGGGCAGGGCGGTCTTGCGCCGCGTGGGCCGTAGACGAATGTGTTCACAATTTCGACGGGCAGCCACGAATTGAACTGGCGGCGTTGAAGTTGGCCCCGGCATATGGCTTCGCCATCGAGGTATGGTCCGACGGAAACAGCGGCGTAGCGATGCGGTAACGCGCTCTTTGCACGATGGCCATCCAGGCGGCGTTCCAGTTCGCCGGTGACGCAGGCCTCTTCTGCTGTGGGGTAGTGGGGCTCGCTGTCGTTGAAGCGGGAGTCGAGCCAGTAGGTCTCGGCCTGCACCGCGAAGCTGAGCAGAAGTGTGGACGCCATACCGAAGCGCACCGCCACGCGTTGTATCGCCAGAAGTCCCTGCATCGCCATACTCCTTCATGGGTCACGACAGACTCGGCCGAGCTGTTGATATCAGTTGTGTCCTGGCACTTCGCGCAGTCAACCATTTCCATGCTCTGGCCCGGCGCCCAATGTGGTGGGGCAGGCATCGAAAATGACTGGAGCATCACTGCGCCGGCAGACGCTCTTCATTGATCGCTCACTGTGAGGCCAGGCCTGCAAACACCTGCTTTCAGGCGTCAAATGGCGGGTTTGCAATGAGCTCGCCCTGATGCGACAGCTTCCACTCCTCACGCCCGAGGGCGTGCTGAAGCAACGATCAACTTGAAATCATCCAGATGCGTGTGCAGGCCAATTGCGTCAATTGAGCGCGTGCAGTGAGGGCGGAATGCGACATCGCCCGAGGGCACCTATTCCAGCCGCAACGTGATCCGCGGATGGCCCGCGAAAATTTCCATCACGATCTCGAAGTAGGTCTGGCCTTCGCCGCGTTCCAGAGCATCCAGCTGGCGGCGGATCACATCGGTATTGAACGTGCCGGGCTGCTGCAGTTTCGCCTGCAGCCAGGCGCAGGTCGCGTCCACGCCCAGCGCGACGCGGCTGAGCTCGACATCGCGCCAGGCCACGGTGGCCGTGGCGTGCCCGGCCAGCGTGCCGTAGCCGCCGTACAGCAGGTCGTCCAGCGCATCCAGGCTGGGGCCGAGCTGCCAGTCCTCGCCCACCATGAACACACGGTTGAACTCGGCATAGAGGCTGTCGATGCCGGTGATCGCGCGGCCTTCGATCTGCAGGTACAGGGTCATGCATGCACTGTAGGGCACGCGATGCCAACACCGGCGTCGCATCGCTGAACGCTGCATGGCCCTTCAGGTGGTGACGACCGGTATTTCACCTTCGGTTGGCGTTGCCGACGGGACACTGGGCGCACACCGGATCACAGGAGATCGCCATGAACACGTCCCTTCGCGTACTGCTGCTGGGCAGCCTGATTGCGGCGTCGTCGGTAGCCAGCGCACAGAGCTATGGCCCGCGCGATGAAGGCCGCAAGTTCAACGATGGCAGCCGCGTGGTCTGCAAGAACGTGGAAGTGCAGCGCAACTCGCGCGATCCCAACCGCATCGCCGGTACTGCTACCGGTGCGGTGGTGGGTGGCCTGCTCGGCAACCAGGTCGGCGGCGGCAACGGCAAGAAGATCGCCACCGTTGCGGGTGCCGTCGCCGGCGGTGCAGCCGGCCGCCAGATCCAGGGCAACCACCAGAACAAGACCGGTGACCGCGTGGTCGAGCGCCGCTGCGAGCGCGTCTACCGCTGAGTCACCGCACGACCTGATACCCGCTCCCTTCCACGACGCGGTACCTCGAACGCCGGCCCCAGGGCCGGCGTTCGTCGTTGTGGGCGGGCGTATCGCAGGCAACGGCGCGCCCCTATACTGCGCCGACTTCAACGGATGAACGCCCTGTGAACGAATCGCCTGCTGCCGAACCCGTCGTGCCTGCCAGCCACGCCGAACCCGAGCAGGAGGCGAGCACGCGCTTCGGCCGCCTGCGCGAGCGCACCGATGAGCTGGAGCTGTTCATCTCCGGCCTGCTGGCCTTCGCGCTGCTGGCCGTGCCGGGCTATCTGTTCGACATCTGGGCGCGCAGCAGCCTGCATACCGAGGGCATGTACTTCCAGGTGCTGTGGTTCGTCTTCAGCATCAGCGTGGGCATGTGCTACGTGCTGGCGGTGGCACTGATCGCGCACCTGACCGTGCGCGGCTACTGGATCGGCCTGGTCGGTCTGAAATCGCACTTCCCCAAGGGCATCGACTGGGACCACCTGCCGCAGATGGGGCCGGTGTCGCGGGCCTTCATGCGTGCGCGCGATGGCGGCCTGGATGGCAGCATCCAGCGCGCCGACCGGTTGGCGACGATGCTGTTCTCGACCACGCTGATGTGCGTGCAGACCCTGGCCGGCACCCTGGTGATGGCGATCCTCATCCTCGGGCTGGCGATGGTGGTGGCTGCGCTGTCCGGCGGTTCGGACACCGCGGCGTTGATCTTCATGGGCGTGGTGATGGCGGGCCTGCTGGTGCTGGGCCTGCTGCCTGCGATGCTGGAGAAGTCGATCGCGCGGCGGCAGGCGCGCGGGCAGTCGACGGCGCGCCAGCAGCGCATGCTGCAAGGGGTGCTGGGCGGCCTGCAGCGGGTGCCGCTGATGCGCCTGATCCAGACCATGCAGCTGACGATGCAGAGCAACCTGCGCTCGCGGTTCTTCGTCGTGGGCTACATGTCCGCGATCCTGGTGGCGATGCTGCTGGGGGGCCTGCAGGTGGCGGGCTCGGTGAAGTTCTCGCTGTTCAACCGCTACCAGGTGGTCACCGAGGAAGCCGTCGACCACGGCATGCTGAGCGCGCACTACGAATCGATGCGCTCGGCGCACGACCAGCTGCTGCCGTACCCGATGATCCCGTCCGACACCGTCAGCGCGACGCAGCTGCGGCTGTTCATCCCGCACCGCCCGCAGCGCGACAACACCCTGGCGCGTGAGCGCTGCACGCAGCTGCCGGGGGGGCAGAATGACGCCCGCGGCGCAGCGGCCGCCACTGCGGCGGTGGACTGCCTGGCCCAGCTCTGGACGGTACAGCTGGACGGCAAGCAGGTGGACCTGCATGCCTTCGTGCCGATGGAGCGGCGTGACCTGGACATGCGCGGCCTGGCCGGCTACCTGCCGATGGCCGGGCTGGCACCGGGCCGGCATGACCTGCATCTGCTGTGGAATGCCGATGGGCCGACGCGCGGCGGCGATCGCCGCCGCGAATACTTCATTCCGTTCTGGTACGCCCCGGATCCCTGATCGAGGGGCCGTGCAGGCGCCAGAAGGCGAGGGCACCGTAGAGCACCAGCAGGACGCCAAGCGTGACCAGTTCGCGGCTGACGTCGGCCAGGCCGGCATCCATCTGGGTCAGCCGCACCATCAGGTTGATGCCGGAGGTGGTGGGCAGCAGCTGCGCCAGCCAGACCAGCGGTTGCGGCGTCATCACCGTGGGCCAGGACAGGCCGGCCAGGAAGAACAGCGGGATGGACGTGGCGATGATGTACTGGAAGGCGCGTTCGCGGGTGCGGAAGAAGCTGCCGACGAACAGCCCGAATGCCACCGTGGCGGCGATGAACAGCGTGCCGCCCAGCAGCTGGCCCAGGGGATTGCCGCCGCGCGGGTAATCCTGCACCCAGGCGGTGAACCCGGCGTAGTAGAACAGCCCGAACAAGCCGATCAGGCCGAAGCCCAGGGCCATGCCGGCCAGCGTGGGCAGGTCGAAGCGCAGGCGCCGGCCCAGCGCCAGGCGGCGCCCGCCGAGCAGCACGCCGATGCCCATCAGCAGGGTCTGGTGCACGATCAGTTCGGCCACGCCGGGCACGATGGCGCTGCCATAGCCTTCGTGCGTGTTGAACAGTGGCCGCTGCACGAGATTGACCGGCGGTGCCTGCGGGGCGCCCATGAAGGCCGCCTGGGTGACGGCCGCCTCGCGCCCGAATGATCCCAGCGCATCGGCGACGCTGCCCAGCACCCAACTGGCGCGGCCAAGGTAGGCACCGTTGCCGAGCAGGACCAGCTTGGCGGGATGGCCACGCAGGATGTCGCGTTCCAGGTTGGCCGGGATCAGCACGATGCCTTCGGCATCACCGGCTTCCAGCTGGCGGCGCGCGCTGTCGATGTCGGCGGGCTGGCCGACCACGCGCGCCACGCGCAGCGCGTCCAGCTTGCGCAGCAGCTCGCGGCTGGTGGCGCTGTGGTCTTCGTCCACCACCAGGATCGGCAGGTTGCCGGCCACCTGGTGCCGGTATGCGGCCGGGTAGAAGAACGAGTACAGGATGACCGCGCCGACCATCACCACGATGGCATAGCGGTCCAGCAGCACCGCCAGCAGGGTCTGCCGCAGGCTGGCCCAGACCCCGCTCATGCGCCGGCCCCGGCGGGCTGCGCGGCCTGCGTGCTGCGGGCAAAGGCCAGCAGGCGCCAGCCACCCAGCCCACCGGCGAGGATGATCATCAGCAGCAGCGTGCCCAGCGGCCACAGCGTGACCGCCAGCGGCGCACCGACGAACTGCTGCTGGGTCTGCAGCTTGATGTACGCGCTGAGCGGCAGCAGCAGGTGCCAGATGCGGGTGAACAACGGTGCATCGATGACCGGGAAGGTGGCGCTGGAAAAGGCCAGCGCGGTGCCGATGCTGAGGCCAACGGCCGACAGCGCCGTGCCCATATCCCGGGTGATGCCGACGAAGAACAGGGCATAGGCCGCGGTGGCGAGGTAGAACAGCGGCTGGCCGAGCAGCAACAGGAACACGCTGCCAGCGATGCCGTCGCCACGCAGCCAGGCCAGGTAGCCCACGCCGAGTGCGCCATACACGGAGAACAGCAGGACGTACGGCGCGATCTTGCCGGCAAGCGCCGGCCACGGTGTGTGGCCGAGCCAGCAGCGCAGGGTGCCATCGCGGATCTCGCGGCCCAGGCTGCCGGCCACTGCCAGCGCCAGCACCAGCGACAGCACGGCGGGGAAGATCAACGGCAGCAGGAACAGCTCGTAGCTGCGCGCAGGGTTGTAGAGGATGTCCGACTGCACGGTGATCGGTGCTGCGCGCAGCTTGCCAGGGCCGACCTGCAGGGCGATGCGCTCGCGCAGCAGGCGCGCGTTCCAGGCGGCCACGGCATCGCCGATGTCGCGCGCAGCCGACTGGCCGGTGGTCATGTAGGTGGCGTTGTAATAGGCAAATACCGTGCCCTGCTGGCCGCGCAGCGCCTGCCGGGTGACATCGCGCGGCACCAGCACGATGGCATATACCTGCAGCCGGCGCAGCTGCGCGCGGGCGCCGTCGATGTCCACCGGCTGGCTGGCCACGCGCACGCCAGGGCTGGCGTCGAGCATGCGCAGCAGGCGGCTGTCACTGCTGTGGTCCAGGTCGACCACGGCAATGGGCACCTCGCGCATCACCGAGGGGCTGAACATCCAGGCCATCAGCGCCAGCATCAGCAGCGGCAGTACTGTTACCAGCAGCAGGTCGGCGCGGTTGCCTCGCAGCGTGCGCAGTTCGCGCCGCCACGATGCAGCGAAGCCGGCCTCGCCCGGGTTCAGTGCTGGGGCCACGCGAACAGCACGCTCATGCCGGGGCGGAAGCCCTCGATGCGATCTGCCGGACGCACGCGCACCTCAAAGCTGCGCACGTCGTAGCCCGATGACTGGCGGGTGCTGCGCCAGGTGGCGTAGTCACCTGCGGGATTGATGAAATACACCTTGAATTCGGCGTCCTGGTCCAGTGCCGGGATGCGGCCGCGCACCGTGCTGCCGACCTTCAGGCCCTGCATCTGCGATTCGCGCAGGTTCATCGACACCCACATCCGGTCGATGTCGACCAGGGTGAACACCGGGTAGCCGGCCGGCACCAGTTCGCCCGGATCGGCCATGCGCTTGTTGATCTCGCCCGCCACCGGCGCGCGTCCTTCCACTTCGGCGCGCGCGGCGTTGACCTCGGCCACCGCACCCTGCGCCTGCTGCACCTGGCCCTGTGCCGCCCGCTTGTCCTGCTCGCGGGCGCCGGCCAGCGCCATGTCGTACTGCGCGCGTGCGGCGCGTGCCAGCTCGCGCGAACTGGTGGCCTGGGCCTGCGCTTCGTCGCGCTTCTGCCGGGTCATCACCCCTTCGTTGAACAGATTCTGCACGCGGCGGGCGGTGGCTTCGGCCAGGGTGGCACCGGCTTCGGTCCGCTTCCAGTTGGCCTCGGCGGCACGGATGTCTTCGCTGCGTGCGCCCGCGTCGGCCTTGTCGGCCACTGCCTGGGCGGCGGCCAGCGCGCCCTGCGCCTGCTGTTCCTTGGCGGCCACTTCCGGGCTGTCGAGCAGGAACAGGATCTGCCCGGCCTGCACGCGGTCGCCCTCGCGGACCTTCAGTTCGGCCACGCGCGCGGTGATCTTGGCGGCGACGTTGAGGGTGTCCGCGTCGGCCATGCCCTGGATCTGGTCGGCCGGGCGCCGCCAGGCCAGCCACAGGCCCAGCACCACCACGGCCAGCAGCACCAGCACCAGGATCACACCGAGGCGGCGCTTGCCCGGAGGCGTGGTGGCGTCGTCGTGCAGCACATCACTCATGGTCGATCACCTCGTCCGCACGGCGCCGGTAGTCTTCGAAACGGTCCATCTGTCCACTGATCTCCAACAGCTGCGCCAGCGCGATGTCGTACTGGTACGCCGCCTGCGCGCGTTCGACGCGGGCGCCGCCCAGGCCGAGCCGCGCATCGATCACATCCAGCGACGTGGCCTGGCCCTCGCGGAAGGCCAGCTCCTGCAGGCGCAGATTCTCCTGGGCCTGGGCGATGCTGCTGTCCAGCAGCACGAACTGCTGCCGCGCGCTGTCCAGTTCGTTCCAGGCCTTGCGCACGCCCAGCGCCACCTGGTTCTCGGCTTCGCGCAGGCCGGCCTCGGCCTGTTCCTGCTGCGCGCGGGCCGCACTGATCTGCGCCGGCCGCGAACTGGGCGACAGGAAGGTGTATTTCAATCCGATGCCGAAGGCCCAGTCCGGGTCGGTCAGCATTTCATCGCGGCGGCGGAAATCGTACTGGCCGAAGGCGAAGATCTGCGGTTTCAGCTTGGCCTGCTGCACGCGCACGCCCTGTTCGGCCTGGGCCACCATGGCCTGCAGGCGGCGGATCTGCGGCTGCCGCGCCTGCGCGGTGCGCTCGAAACTGGCCACCGGTTCCAGCGGTGCGCGCTGCACGAACAACGGCGACAGTGGCTGCACCTCGCCGCCGCTGCGCAGCAGGGTGGCCAGCGCGGCCTTCAGCGTGGCCAGGTCGTTGAGGGTCTTCTGGTACTCGCGCTCGGCCTTGTCGCGGGCCACGGTGGCCTGCAGGCGCTGGGCGCGGGTGGCGAAGCCTTCGCGTTCCAGCTTCTGCGCATCGGACAGGTGGCGGTCGAGGCCATCACGCACGTCGCGGCGCACGTCCACCGCTTGTTCGGCCAGGCGCTGGCCGAAGTAGGCCTGGGCCAGCTGCACGGTGAGCGATTGCCGCTGCGCCTCGCGCTCCGCGCTGGCCTGTTCGCTGGCGGCGCTGGCCGCGCGCTGCGCCGCGGGGATGACGCCACCGGTGTACAGCGGCAGCACGGCGGTCACCACCGGGCGGGTCCGCCAGTCGCGTTCGGTGAACGTCAGGGGCGAGTCGATGCCATACGCCTCGGCCACCGGTTCCAGCGAGCCCAGCGGCAGGGTGAGGGTCTTCTGGAACTGCAGGCGGCGCACCTCACCGGTGATTTCCGGCAGGCGCAGCAGGCGCGTGGCGTCCTGCAGTTCCTGCTTGTTGCGCACGCCGGCATCAGCAGCGGCCAGTGCGTCGGAAACCTGTTCCAGCCGCTGCCGCGCTTGTTCCCACTGCAGGGCGGCCACTGCGGCGCTGTCCGCACCCGTCTGGGCGTAGCCGGCGGCCGGCAGCAGCGTCGCGCAGACCAGCAGCCAACGTGCGCGGTGCGGTCGCGGGGAGGGACGTTGCAGGTGCACGTCGGGTCCGTCATCGGTAAAGAGTCCGGCAAAAACTAGTGGATACGCCGTGAAGCCGTTGTAGGTGCGGCGCGCGCTACAGTGGCTGCCGCCACGCGGACAGGAGCGCGCGATGCAGGATTGCCACTGGAAATGCCGACGTGCCCACCTGTGGCTGGCCTGCGCGCTGCTGCTCGTACTGCCATCGGGGTGGGCCGCTGCCATGGATGTGGCGGCGCGCACCGGCCCGGCCATCATCGGCGTGCAGGTGCAGGGCAGCGGACGGCTGGCGCATGGCCAACGCGTGCCGTTGCCACGCGTGCTGCAGGCACTGGGCACGCCCTCGCAGCGCGAACCCTCGCCCTACGAGTGCGGCAGCGCCTACGACGAGGGTGATATCCAGCTGCTGGGCTGGGCGGGGCAGGCGTGGGAAAGCGACGGCCGCACCGCGGTGCTGCGTCGCTTCGACGTGGGCCGGGAAGGCGCGCTGCTGTTGGCCAATGGCACGCAGATCGGCGCGCGCACCTCGCCTGCCGATGTGCTGCAGCGGGTGCCACGCGCGCACCGCAGCGGTGACACGGTGCATGTCACCCCGGACCCGCGCGGGCTGACCGAAGAACGCTACGACCTGCGCTTCGACGGCGAGGGGCGCCTGTTCCAGATCGACTACTGGATCGCCTGCTGAGCCTGCGGCGTGCGTGCCATTGGCTCAGCGCAGGTTGCCTTCCGCTGCGCTGCGCAGGGCCTGGGTGATGTGCTGCAGCGTGCTCGAGCGTACGGCGGCGTGCTGCCAGAACAGCGGGACGTCCAGCCAGCGGCGTGGTTCCAGCACGGTCACCCTGCGCTCGGCCAGTGCCGGCGCGATCAGTGTTTCCGGGGCCAGGCACCAGCCCAGTCCACGCGCGGCGGCTTCGACGAAGCCGGTGGAGGAGGGCAGGTAGTGCACCGGCGGCTGCAGCCGTGCGCGGGTCAGGCGGCGCATGAAGCGCGCCTGCAATTCGTCCTTGCGGTTGAACACGATCATCGGCGCCACGGCCAGCGCATCGGCCTGCATGCCCTTGCCGAACCAGCGGCGTGCGAAGGCCGGTGATGCGATGGCGTGGTAGCGCATCGCGCCCAGCGGATGCACGTTGCAGCCCTTCAACGCGCGCCCCTCGGCGGTGACCGCGCCAAGCACGCTGCCATCGCGCAACAGTTCCAGGGTGTGGTCCTGGTCGTCCATGCGCAGGTCGAACAGGTAGCCATGGCGCTGGTGCAGGTCGGCGATGGCGGCGACGAACCACGTATCCAGCGAATCATCGTTGACCGCCAGCGGGATCGGCGTGCGGGTGGCATCGTTGCCGCGCTCGGGCAGCAGCTCGGCCAGTGCTTCGCTCTGCAGCGCCTGCATGGGCCGCACGCTGCGCAGCAGGATTTCACCGGCTGCAGTGGGCCGGCACGGCGCCTGGCGGACCAGCAGCACCTGGCCCAGGCGGTCCTCCAGCGCCTTGATCCGCTGCGACAGCGCAGACGGGCTGATCGCCAGCCGGCGCGCGGCGGCCTCGAAACTGCCTTCTTCCAGCACCGCAGCAAAGGCGGCCAGTTGCGGGTGTACCAGATCCATGCCGGGCCTCTTCAGTTTTCCTGCACAGGATAAAGAAAAACCAGCTGGCCTTAATCGGCCGTGGGCGGCACCCTGCGCGTCCCTTCCTGCTGGATGCCTGTCCCCATGTGGTTCACCGCAGCCCTGGCCGGCCTGTTCGCAGGCGCCGGCCTGATCATCGCCATCGGCGCCCAGAATGCCTTTGTCCTGCGCCAGGGGCTGCAGCGCCGCTACGTGGGCACGGTGGTGCTGGCGTGCATGGGCGCTGACATCGCGCTGATACTGGCCGGTGTCGGCGGGATGGGCGCGCTGGTGCTGCAGTGGCCGCTGCTGCTGCAGGTGCTGCGCTTCGGCGGTGCGGCCTTCCTGGGCTGGTATGGCCTGCAGGCCGGCGTGCGCGCATGGCGCGGCGGCAGCGCATTGGCGGCCGCCCGCAGCGACGGCGGCAACCGGCGCCAAGTGCTGCTGGCCTGCCTGGCCTTCACCCTGCTCAACCCGCACGTCTACCTTGATACGGTGGTGCTGCTGGGCAGCCTGTCCACGCGCTATCCCGGCGACCTGCGCTGGGCATTCGCGGCCGGCGCCAGCGTGGCCAGCGTGCTCTGGTTCTGCGCGCTGGGCTATGGCGCGCGCCTGTTGCAGCCGCTGTTCCGCAACCCGAACGCGTGGCGCGTGCTGGATGCCGGCATTGCCTTGTTTATGGCGGGCCTGGCATTGCTGTTGCTGCTGCGTCCGCTTTAGGCTGCATCCACAGCCCGGATGTTCCGGCTCGAGGGAGGTGTTCTGATGCATCCGGACGTTGCTTCCGGCATGGGCGGCATGCGGGGTCCGTTGTCGCGGTGTGCGCTGCCGCTGATGCTGCTGGCCGGTGCGCTGTTGTCGGCGTGCGGCGCGCACTCACCGCCGTCTGTTTCCGTGCCCGCCGATACGGTGGCTGCGGCGGCAGGCGATTCCGGTTTCGCGCGCATGCTGGCCGGCTTTCATCAGTGCCGCTATGAGGGCCTGTTCGTCAACGATCTTCCGGGGCAGGTGGCCACGGCGCCGGATACGGACTGGTTCCGCGCCCATCCCGGGGCCGCCTGCGGGCGTGACGCCGACTTCTATTATTTCTGCATGGACGAACGCTACCGTGGGCTGACGGTGCAGCGCATGGCGCTGCCCGGCACCGGCGGCCTGCCCAGCGTGGCGCTTTACCTGCAGCAGGATGCCGCAACCGCGCGATCCATCCTGCGCCAGCAGCTGGGCGGCGGCTTCCCGTCCTCACCCGCCTCCGACGCTGGCACGGCCCCTGAGCTGATGGCCGACCCGGCCGATGCCAGTCGTTCGATCCTGGTCTGTACGCGCACGTTCTGAAGGTTCCCGGCCGCTTCCGCCACCCTGGGGTGTCAGTGCTCTGCCTGGTCAATCGCACACAGTGGCGTCTCGCCCGGGCGCAGGGTCAGTACGCGCACGCCCTGTGCGGTCACCGCCACGGTGTGTTCGAACTGCGCCGACAGCTTGCCATCGCGGGTGTACACCGGCCATTCGTCCGGCAGCTGGCGGATGGCGGGCTTGCCCTGGTTGAGCATCGGTTCGATGGTGAACACCATGCCTTCCTGCAGTTCCATGCCGGTGCCGGCGTGGCCGTAATGCAGGATCTGCGGGTCTTCGTGCATCTCCTGGCCGATGCCGTGGCCGCAGTACTCCTTCACCACGCTGTAGCCATGGCTGCGCGCATGGCGGGCAATGGCATGGCCGATGTCGCCCAGGCGCGCGCCGGGACGCACCTCGGCGATGCCCTTCCACATGGCCTGGTAGGCCACTTTCACCAGCTTGCGTGCGGCGTAGTCGATCTCGCCCACCGGGTAGGTGGTGCTGGAATCGGCGATGTAGCCGTTCTTTTCCAGGGTGATGTCGAGGTTGACGATCTGCCCGCTGCGCAGCACGTCATCGTGGCTGGGCACGCCGTGGCAGATGACGTTGTCGATGGAGGTATTGAGCACGTACGGAAAGCCGTACTGGCCTTTGCTGGCGGGCCGCGCGTGCAGTTCGTCGACGATCATCCGTTCAACGAAGTCGTTGATGTCCATCGTGCTGCGGCCTTCCAGCGGCAGGGCGTCGAGTGCGGCGAATACCTGCGCAAGCAGGCGGCCCGATTCGGCCATCAGCGCGATCTCGTCGGGGCGCTTGATGATGGCCATCGGCTCAGGCCTGGCCCGCTGGCAGCAGCGGCGGCTGCACGCCGGCCGCGCGCAGTTCGCTGGCGACGATGTCCTGGAAGCTCAGGGTCGGGTTGAGTTCGCACAGCATGCCGACGCGGATCCAGAAGTTGGCCTGGGCGTTGATCGAGCGGCTGGAGACGGTGCAGGCACGACGCAGCTGGTCGTGCAGGGTGTCATCGATGTTGACGATGCCCATGGCGGGTTCTCGATGGGTAATATACGAAGCATATATGATTCGTATATTGCTGCTCAAGCCCACGCCGTTCAGTCACTGTGGGTGGCAAAGCGCAGGCGGTTTCCGTCCGGGTCGACCAGCAGCATTTCGCGGGTGCCCCAGTCGGTATCGTGCGGTGGCTGCGGGATGGGCACGCCGGCGGCACTGAACGCACGGAACACCGCGTCCACGTCATCGACCTTGAAGTACACCGCGCCGCCGGGCTGGCAGTCACCGGCATGTTCGCTGAGGAACAGGGTCTGGCCATCGCGGGTGAGCTGGGCGAACAGCGGCATGCCGGGCCCGAAGCGGTGTTCCCAGTCGACGGAGAAGCCCAGGCCCTGCACGTAGAACGGCAGGGTGGTATCGGCGTGCAGCATGCGCAGCTGCGGGATGACGGTCTGGGGCATGGCGGTGGTTCCTGATGGGTAGCGTCGAGCTTGTTCGACTATCCGATCAAAAGCAGTCGAGCAAGCTCGACTCTACCAATGCCAACGGCAGTTGAGCTTGCTCGGGGTCAGTCATCCAGGCCGGGCACGCCCTCAGCCAGCGGCACCCGCGTACCGTCCAGCAGGCCGCGGCTGAGCGTGCCGTTCTCGATGAACAGCAGTTCGCCGTTCTCGCCGTTCTTGATGCTGCTGTCGATGGCGATCACGCGGCCACCATGGAAGCTGCTCACGTGCGGCATCGAGGTGTGGCCGACCACGATCCGTTTCAGCTGCAGCTGGTCGAGCACGGCCTGCACGCCGTTGCTGTCCAGGCGTCCATCGAAGTAGCCGCGGTACCAGATCGGGCTGGTCTTGCCGTCATACAGCGGCGCCGTGGCCGGGTTGGCCTTCACCTCGGCCTTGGGCGTGCCCAGCGAGGCCTGGTAGGCGGCATTGGTCGCGGCCGGCTGCAGCGCCAGCTGCACGGCGTCGGGCGAGATGCCGCCGTGCAGGAACAGGGTGTCGCCGATCTTCAGCAGCACCGGGCGGGTGCGCAGCCACTGGCCGATCACCGAATCGGCTCCATAGAGCTGCGGGTAGCTGCGGCCCAGCAGCTGCGCGCTGCGCAGGTACTTGGGATTGACGTAGCGCAGGTCGTCGTACAGCACCATGGTCTCGTGGTTGCCCAGCACGAAATGCACCGCGCCACCGGCTGCGGCGGCCTGCTGCTGCAGCCCGTACAGCAGCCAGAACGCTTCGGTCACCTGCGGGCCACGGTCGAACACATCACCGGCAATCACCAGCGTGTCCTTGCCCAGCGCCCACTGGTCCTGCGCATCGATCACCTTGTTGGCGCGCAGCAGGCGCACCAGCAGGCCGTACTGGCCATGGATGTCGGACACCGCAACGATGCGCGGCGTGGTCGGCAGCACCGACACCGAGGGCGCCACCGGCGGCATCACATGCACGCTGTGGCCGTAGCCGCACTGCGGCGTGATGTCGGTACCGCTGGCTTGGGCGGGCAGGGTGCGCATCTGCACCTGGTCGCCGCAGATCCACTTCGCCCGCAGCTGGTCGCCGACGCGGAACACGTAGGGGCCATCGGCATCGACATGCTCGGCCGGCGCGGCCACCTCGCGTGCCTGCAGCGACGGTGCGCCCAGCAGGGCCAGCGGCAACAGCAGCAGGGCAGGGTGGAGCAGGCGGCGGTGCAGCATGGGCGGTTCCTCGGCGGGCAACAAAAAGGCGGGCCCGAAGGCCCGCCCGTGATGCTACGCCGATGCCCACCCCGGCAGCATGCGCCGAAGGTGGGGGTCACTGTGCGGAGTCGGGTGGCCGGCGCCGCACGGTGGCATCAGAACTTCGCGCGCAGGTTGAACAGCACCCGGCGCGGCTCGCCCCAGTAGCCCGCGTTGAAGAAGCCGACGTTGCGGTAGTAGACCTTGTCGAACAGGTTGGTGACCGTCACGCCCACGCTGAGGTTGTCGTTGATGCGGTAGCGGCCCATCAGATCGAACAGCACGTAGCCGCCCTGGCTCATCTTGCCGGTTGCAGTGACCGGGGTGCCGTTGGCATTGAAGCGGCCGGTGGGGATCGGCTGCATCTGGTAGATCTCGCTCTGCACGCTGACGCCGCCGCCGACCGTCCACTGGCCGTGGCTGTAAGTGGTGTTGAAGCGTGCCAGGTGCATCGGGCTGGTGCTGGCGAAGCGGCTGCCATCGGGGTTGCTGCTGTAGCTGTAGGTGTAGCCGCCGGTCATGCTCCAGTGGTCGGTGATCGAGCCGGACACTTCAAACTCGCCGCCCTGGGTGGTGATGCCCTTGCTGGCGATGTAGGGCGAGCTGCCATCGGGCAGCTTGATCTCGCCGCCGTTCGGGTCCAGCTCGGCCACGTTGTCCTGCTTCATGTAGAAGCCGTTCAACGCGGTGTACAGGCGTCCGCCGAAGAACTCTCCCTTCAGGCCGTACTCGTAGTTGCCGCCGGTGGTCGGGTCGAGCAGCTGGTTGTTGATGTCGCGGCGCGCGGTGGCCTGGAACACGTCCGAATAGCTGGCGAAGGCGGTGATGCTGCTGCTGAGGTCGTACAGCACGCCCACGTAAGGGGTCAGCTCGTGCGCGGTGGTGCGCGCGCTGCGGCTGGTGAACACACCGTTGACGTCGTAGTTGTCGGTGGTGGTGCGGTAATCGGAATAGCGCGCACCGGCGATGATCTTCAGCGGGTCGATCGGGTTCAGGCGCACGGCGGCGTAGTAGCCGGTTTCGGTGGTGTTCACCGTGTTCGACGGAATGCCGTAGTTGAAGGTGGTCGGCCTGCCGATATTGCCGTCCCACTGGTAGATGCTGGGGAACGCGTTGACGTTGTACGGACGCGAGGTGATGCCGGCGCGGATGGTGTCCAGGTCGCGGTCGTAGTGGTTGATGCCTACCACCAGCTCATGCGAACGGCCGAACAGCTGGAACGGGCCGGAGGCGTACAGGTCGAAGGCATCCTCACGCGTCTCGGACACCGAGTAGGTGTCGGCGATGCGCAGGCCCAGGCCGGTCACGGCATCGGCCCAGTTGCCGGTGTTGGAGCCGGCCAGCAGCAGCGAGTCGGTGTCGGTGGCGCGGTGGTTGTAGGCCAGGCGGCCGCTCCAGCCGGCGCCGAGCTGCTGTTCAAGTGTGGCGAAGTAGTTGGTGCTCTCGCGGTTCCACTCGTTCCAGCGCGCCGCGGCGCTGTAGGAACGCGGCATGTGCGCACGCGTGCCGTCGCGGAAGTACAGCGGCGAGGCGCTCCAGGCACCGCCATCCGAACCAGTCTTCAGGTAGTCGATGCCGGCGCGCAGGCGGGTGCTGTCGGTCAGGTCGGCTTCGATGACGCCATACAGGCTGGGCGATTTGTCATGCTGGAAGCGCACCCAGCTTTCCTTGTCGGTGTAGGCGCCGACGAAGCGACCGCGCACGCGGCCGCCCTTGCTGAGCGGACCGGACACATCCACTTCCGCACGCTTGTAGTCCCACGAACCGGCGCTGAGGCTGGTGCTGGCCTGGAAGGTTTCGGTCGGGCGCTTGCGCACCATGTTCACCGTGGCCGACGGATTGCCCGAGCCGGTGACCAGGCCGCTGGCGCCGCGCACCACTTCGATGCGCTCGTAGATGGAGGTATCGCTGAGGATCGAATTGCCGCCCGCACCGGTGGTGTAGTTGGTGGGGATGCCATCGAACATGAAGTTGTTGATGGCAAAGCCGCGCGCGTTGAACAGCGTGCGGTTGCTGTCGTAGGACTGGATGGTGACGCCCGGGGTCTGCTGCAGCACCTCGGAAATGGTGATGAGGTTGAAATCCTCGATGCGCTGGCGGGTGAACACGGTCAGCGACTGCGGGGTTTCGCGCAGGGTCAGCGGCAGCTTGGTGGCGGTGTTGGTGCCGTAGACCTGGTAGCCCTCGGTGCGCTGGGTGACCATCACCCGGTCCAGTTCAGTGGTGGTCGGCGCGCTGTCCTGGGCGAAGGCCGGTGCGGCGGCGCAGGCGAGCGACAAGGCGAGGGCGTTCCGGCGCAGGGCGCCAGAGGAAGGCTGATACATGGTGGAACCTCGGTTTCTGGATCAGGAACGGGAAGACGGGCGTGGCGCCGGCTTGGCCGGGCTGCGGAAACTGAGCCAGAGCACCATCGCCCCGGCACCGGCGGCGAGCACGCCGCACCAACCAACAAACCCCTGTGCAATGCCCCAGGCGGCGATGCTGGCCAGCAGGCTGGCGGCCAGCCCGAGCACGCCCAGCCCCTGCAGCAGGCGACGGCGCGGCGTCGGCGGCGCATGGCCGGCCACATCGCGGTGGTGGCGTTCCATTGCCATGGCCAGGCAGGCGAAGGCGGCGGCCGCCAACAGCAGTGCGAGCACGCTCATGCGCCCGCCTCGGCCGGCGTGGTGGCGCGTGCGGTGCGGGGCTTGCGCTGCGCCGGCACGAAACGGTGCACCTTGCGCGCGGCCCACAGCAGGCCGGCGCCGATCAGCAGCAGGCCGATGTCGATGCCGGCCTTGGCGCCATCCCCGGCAGCAAGCGCGGACAGCGCGCCACCGTGCCAGGCCACCAGGTTGTAGAACGGCAGGCCCAGTGCCAGCACGCCGGCCAGCGCCAGCTGCTCGACCCAGCCGCGACGCGGCGCGCGCAGCATCGCGTGCACCACGCAGGCGGCCCAGGCGTAGAAGAACACCTTCACCTCGGCATCGCTGCGGTTGGCCACGTCCAGCGGCAGCAGGCGGTTGCCCCAGAGGAAGGCCAGCATCGCCACCGGCAGGCCGGTGACGAAGCCAATGTTCAGGCGTTCGACGATGCGGAAGCCCAGGTGCGGCCGCGCCGGATCCGGCAGCTGGGTGCGCCGCTTCACCGTCCACAGCACCAGCCCGGTGGCCACCATCAGCGTGCCGGCCACGCCGGAAAGGAAGAACAGCCAGCGCATCGTGGTGGGTGCGAAGCGCGCGGCATGCAGGCCGATCATGCCGTCGCGGGTGATGACGGCGGCCGAACGCGGCGGCGCCGCATCCAGCAGGTTGCCGCGCGCATCGAAGGCCAGCGTGTCGGCAGCGCCAGCGATCTGGTCGCCCTGCTGGCGGCGCACGCTGATGCGCATCGCCGCATCGCCAGGCTGTTCGATCTGCAGCGAGGCCGCATGGCCGCCGCCCCACTGCACTTCGGCGCGGCGCAGCACCTCGGCCAGCGCCGGCGGGGTCGCGGCGGTGCCGCTGGCTTCGACTTTTTCCGCACGCGGGAACAGTTCGGCGAAGAACGCATCGCGGCCGCCGGGGTAGTTGGCATCCACCGCCCACGGCATGTACAGCGTCATCAGGGTGATCAGGCCGGTGTAGGTGATCATCAGATGGAACGGCAGCGACAGCACGGCCAGTGCGTTGTGGCCGTCCAGCCAGCTGCGCTGGCCCTTGGCCCGGCGGAAGGTGAAGAAGTCGGTGAAGATCTTCTTGTGGGTGATGACCCCGCTGATCAGCGCGATCAGCATCAGCATCGAGCAGGCGCTGATGAACCAGCGCGCCCACAGCACCGGCACGTAGTGCAGGTCGAAATGCAGGCGATAGAAGAAGTTGCCGCCGCGCGTCTCGCGCACCTGCACCGGCTTGCCGTCGGCATCCAGCGTGGCCTGGTTCGGGTTGCGCTGGCCGCGGCGGCGTTCCTTCTCGCCCTGTGGCTGCCAGCTGACGGCGGTCGCGCTGCTGCGCGCGTCGGGCAGTTCGATGCTCCAGCGCTGCGCATCCGGCGCGGTGCGGGCGAGGAACTGCTGGGCCTGGCTGACAGCCGTGGCGCTGCTGGCGGGCAGGCCGATTTCCGGCTGCATCCAGCGGGTCAGTTCTTCCTTCCAGTACGCAGCGGTGCCGGCAATGAAGATCAGGAACAGCACCCAGCCGACCACCAGGCCCGACCAGGTATGCAGTACCGATTGCGATTGGCGGATGCCACCCAGATTGCTCATGCCACGCTCCCGCGCAGCAGCCAGGCAAGCAGCGCGCCCAGGCCACCGGCAACCAGCAGGCCCAACGTGGCGCGCAGGGTGCTGCGTGCGGCATAGGCCCAGATCGCGGCCAGCGCGTAGACCACGAAGGCGGCCATGGTGGCGACCAGGGTGGCATCGGCCTTGGCGCCGGGCAGCAGGCGCGCCAGTGCGGCGGCCCAGCAGGCGGCCACGGCATAGCCACCGAGCAGGCCGAGCAGGCCACGGGCCCACAGCAGGCCATGGCCGTTACCGCGCGGCACGCGCTTGGCCGGCGCGGTGCCGGCAGCAGGAGGGGAAGAGGGTGCGGCCATAGCCGATGTCAATAGGAATCGTATGCAATTGCGAGCGAATGCTATTTGACACCGGTAGCGCTGTCGAGTCCCCCATTCGGGGGAGGCGCTGTTTCAGAGCTTGCGCACCACGGTCTGCTCGGCGCCGATGGCGTGGCCGGCTGCGTCCTGCGGCTGCATGTACGCCAGGGCGCTGCCGGTGCTGCGCTCGACCAGGGTGGAGTGGGCCTCGCCGGGGGCGAAGCGATGGCGCTCGCCCCATTGGCGCAGGGCCACCAGCAGCGGGAACAGGTCGCGCCCGGCCGCAGTCAGCACATAGTCCTGGTAGGCGCTGCCATCGGCGGCGGGCTGCTGCACCAGCAGGCCGGCCTCCACCAGCCGGCGCAGGCGGTCGCTGAGGATGTTGCGGGCGGCGCCGAGGCTGCGCTGGAAATCACCGAAGCGGGTGATGCCGTCGAAGGCATCGCGGATGACCAGCAGCGCCCAGCGGTCGCCGAGCAGATCGGCACTGCGGGCCACGGGGCAGGGGCTGTCGGCGTGCATGGCGGCGTCCGGGTGTGGAATCTGGTTGCAGTTTAAAACCGGCGGCGCTACCGTGCATTCAGTTTCGATATGCAACCACATTGATGAGCACTCCCGTATCGCGGCCATTGCTGGGCTTGCTGGCCGTCGCCGCCGGCGCCAGCGTGGCCAATGTCTACTACGCCCAGCCCCTGCTGGAGCGGCTGGCGCAGGCGTTCGCGCTGGATGCGGCCGTCGCCGGTGGGGTGCTGGCCGCGACCCAGGTGGGTAGCGTGCTGGCCCTGCTCGGCCTGCTGCCGCTGGCGGACCGCGGCGACCGCCGGCGCCTGCTGCGCGTGCAGTTGCTGGCCCTGGTGGCCGCGCTCCTGCTGCTGGCCAGCGCCCGCACGGCACCCTGGCTGCTGGCGGGCATGCTGCTGGCCGGGCTGCTGGGTACGGCACTCACCCAGGGCCTGATCGCCTACACGGCCACGCTGGCGCCGGCCGCGCAGCGCGGTCGCATGGTTGGCGTCGTGCAGGGCGGGGTGTTCATCGGCCTGCTGTCGGCGCGTGTGCTGTCCGGCAGCGTGGCCGCGGTGGGCGGATGGCGTGCGGTCTACCTGCTCTCGGCAGTGCTGATGGCCCTGCTGGCACTGCTGCTGTGGCGGCGGCTGCCGGCCTTGCCGCTACCAGCGATGCCACCTTCATGGCGGGCGCTGCTGGCGTCGATGGCCACGCTGCTGCGCGACGACCGCGCGCTGCGTGAGCGCGGGCCGCTGGCGCTGCTGCTGTTTGCGGGCCTCAACGTGTTCTGGGCGGCGGCGCCGTTGCCGCTGTCGGCGCCACCGTTGCACTGGTCCACCGCCGCGATCGGTGCACTGGGCGTGGCGGGCATTGTTGGCGCGCTGCTGGCCGCGCGCGTGGGCCACTGGATGGATCGTGGTTTCGCGGTGCGCGTCAGCCTGGCCGCGCTGCTGCTGATGCTGGCGGCGTGGTGGCCGCTGCTGGGGCTGCCGCACTCGCTGGGGTTGCTGCTGCTGGGCGTGGTGCTGCTGGACCTGGGCGGGCAGGCACTGCACGTAGCCAACCAGGCGCTGCTGCTGCGCGCACCGGTTGAACAGCATGGGCGCCTGGTGGCGCTGTACATGCTGTTCTATGCGGTGGGCAGCGGTAGTGGCGCGGCGGCCGGCACCTGGGTGCAGGCGCGCCACGGCTGGGGCGCGGTGTGCCTGCTGGGGGCCGGCATCGCGGCGTTGGCGCTGTTGTGGTGGGCGCTGTGCCGCCTGCGCCGCCAGCCGTGCGGCGCGAGGGGATAGTCAGCGTTGCAGGGCACGGCGCCCGGGTGCGTCGGGCAGGGTGGCATCAGCCAGCACCACCCGGTTGCGTCCGCCACGCTTGGCGGCATACATCGCCGCATCGGCACGCGCCATCAGCCGCTCGTAGTCGGGGTGGCCATCGTGGGCGGCCACGCCGATGCTGGCGCTGAGGTCCAGCTGCTGGCCGTTGGCCAGGCTGACTGGCGACTGCGCGATCTGTCGCCGCAGGCTTTCAGCGATCACCATCGCCTGCGATTCGCTGGCGGCCACCAGCACCACCACGAACTCTTCGCCGCCGTAGCGGAACAGGTAATCGCTGCCACGGGTCAGCTGCCCCAGCAGGGCGGCCACGTGCTGCAACGCGCGGTCACCGGCGTCGTGGCCATGGCCATCGTTGATCGCCTTGAAGTGGTCCAGGTCCAGCAACAGCAGCGAGAAAGGTGTCTGGTTGCGCGTGGCCAGCTCAATTTCCCGGCGCAGCACGGTCGGCAGGAAGCGGCGGTTGAGCAGGTTGGTCAGTGCATCGCTGCCCGCATCCAGTTCGCCGATACGCTCGAACAGCAGCGTCATCAGGCTGCGGATGGTGGCCAGGTCTTCGCGGATGGGCGGCAGCACGGCCAGCCGCTGTGCGGTGTCATCGCTCTTGGCGCGCACCAGGCAGGCGTCGATGCGCGCGACCAGGCGGGACACCTGCTGGGTCTCGCTGCTTTCGCCGAAGCTGGGCACGCCCTTGTGGGTGAACCACAGGCCGAACTCGGACGTGGCCAGGCTCGCGCCTTCGCCATCGCAGGTGTGGCCGGCCAAGGTGTACAACAGGGTGTTTTCCCAGTCCAGCAGCAGTGCACGCTGGCGCTCGCGTTCGGTGCTCACGTTCTGCACCAGCGAGAACAGGCGATATGCCGCATCGGCGCGCGATGAGCGCTCGCGGGCATGGGTATAGGCCAGGGTCATGCCTTCCATGGCGATGTCCATGGTTGCACTGAGGCAATCGATGGCAGCGAATGCCGTATCCGCATCACTGGCCAGGCCACGCACGCGCACGAACAGTTCGTGCTTGAGCACGCGCGCACCGCGGGTGACGAGGTCCACGGGAATGCCGACCCGTGCATGGACATCGCCGATTACACGCTGCGCGGCCACCGCCATGGCCACGCCTTCGGCATCGGTGCACAGCAACTGGTTCAGCCAGCGCTGCATGGCGGGCTGCAGGCGATCCTTCACCTGCTCGTGGGACAGGAAGCGGCGCGCACGCGCATCCTGCAGCAGGACGTCGTAGAAGCGCTGTGCCAGCGCGGGCGGTGCATCCTGCGCGACCTGCCGCAGCAGCGCGGTCGCTGCGGGGCCAGCCTGCAGCAGGCAGTGCTGCCAGGCGTCGGCCAGCGGTTGGCTGGCCTCATCCAGTTGGGGTGTGTCCACGTCGGTATCCAGCGGCGTACGGCAAACCACCGATATCGGCAGCGCGGGTGTACGGTTGATGGGGGGCGAGCCGGCAGTTTAAGCGGCATGCAGCGTGCCTGCATCGATGGCAGGGCGGCGACGCCTGCAATGTTATAAACAGCGTAATAGTCTCCCGCGGCCACCGCGCGTAGCCTGACCGCATTGCACAGGAGCTTTGCCATGGGCCACGACCACGACCACCTGCCATCGGAAATCCGCCACGAGAAACCGTTGTGGTGGGCGCTCGGCCTGACCACCACGTTCCTGGTGGTGGAGGTGGTGGGTGCGTTCTGGACCAACAGCCTGGCCCTGCTGTCCGATGCCGCGCACATGGCCACCGATACGTTGGCACTGATGATCGCGCTGGTGGCGGTGCGGCTGAGCCGGCGCCCGCCGGATGCGCGACGCACTTACGGCTATGCGCGGCTGGAAGCACTGGGCGCGATGATCAATGGCGCGATGCTGTTCGTCGTTGCCGGCTACATCCTGTGGGAAGCCATTGCGCGCTTCCGCCAGCCGCAGGAGATCGCATCGACCGGCATGCTGGTGATCGCAGCGATTGGCCTGGTCATCAACCTCATTTCAATGCGCCTGCTGCAGGCCGGCAGCGGTGAAAGCCTCAACGTGAAAGGCGCCTACCTGGAAGTGTGGGCGGACATGCTGGGCTCGGTGGCGGTGATCGTTGGCGCGCTGCTGATCCGCTGGACCGGCTGGAAGCCGATCGATCCGATCCTTGCCGTGCTGATCGGCCTGTGGGTGCTGCCGCGCACCTGGGTGCTGATGCGCGAAGCCATCAACGTGCTGCTGGAAGGCGTGCCCAAGGGCACCGATGTGGCCAAGGTGCGCGCAGGCTTGAGTGCGCATGCCGCCGTGCTGGACGTGCATGACCTGCACGTGTGGGCACTGGCATCAAGCACCCCGGCGCTGACCGCGCACGTGGTGATGCGCGATGGCACCGACGCCGACGCGCTGCGCCGTGAACTGGGCGCACGCCTGCACGAGGAGTTCGGCATCGATCATGTGACCCTGCAGATCGAGGCTGACCACTGCGGCGAAGCGTGCGGGGAGCCGGCCAGGCACGAGCACGATCATGACCATGATGTACAGGGTCATCATGGCCACGTGCACCGGTAACAGATCCCGACTGGGTCTCGTCGGCTGGGTAGAGTCGCCTCTACCCGTCGACCCTACCCTCATCGCGGCGCGAGGCCAGGCGGTCGGCCAGGCGGGTTGGTTCGGGCAGGCGATAGCCGCGCAGCGTGCGCTGCACCCAGGCCAGCGCGGTATCGGCGCTGACCCGGTGGCCGCCCGCCACGAACAACGGCTTGCAGCGGGCCTTGCTGCGCAGCACCCAGCCCAGCTGCTCGTCTCCGTCCAGCAATGGTGTCTGTGCGCCGGGCTCGGCACCGGGTTCTTCGAAGCGGCCGACCAGCTTCGACTTGGCCACGCCGATGCTCGGCAGGTCGGTCACCACGCCCAGATGTGATGCCACGCCCAGCCGCCGCGGGTGGCTGATGCCATGGCCATCGACGAACACCAGGTCCGGGGTGCGTGGCAGCTGCGCCAGCGCGGCCAGCAGGGCCGGCAGTTCGCGGAAGCTGAGCAGGCCCGGGATGTAGGGCATGACGGTGGGAATGCGCGCGATTTCCTGCGCCACCGGCTGCAGGGTGGTGGCATCAAGCAGCACGGCGGCCGCGCGGGTGATGGCGCCGTTGTCCTCGAACCCCACGTCCAGACCGGCCAGCCAGCGCGGCGCGGCCGGCAGCCGGTCCTGGCGCTCGACGCGGCTGGCCAGCTGCACCTGGTGTGCGCGGGCGGCGGCGACGCTGCCTTGCCAGTGGCCCGGATCGATCACGGTCTTCATCGGCCCGGAGCATGGCATGACCGCTGCCACGGCGCGGTGAGCGTGGCCGGGGCTACAATGTCCGCCTGCCTATCCTCGCGTTGGAGATCCTGCAGTGACCCGTAAACTCGTACTGTTGCGCCATGGCCAGAGCCAGTGGAACCTGGACAACCGCTTCACCGGCTGGGTCGATGTCGACCTGACCGACCAGGGCCGCAGCGAGGCCGCCAACGCCGGCCGCCTGATGCGCGAAGAGGGCCTGCAGTTCGACGTCGCCCACACCTCGGTGCTCAAGCGCGCCATCCACACCCTGCAGGGCGCGCTGGCCGAACTGGGCCAGGACTGGCTGCCGGTCAACAAGTCCTGGCGCCTGAACGAGCGCCACTATGGTGGCCTGCAGGGCCTGGACAAGGCCGAGACCGCTGCCAAGCACGGCGAGGACCAGGTCAAGGTGTGGCGTCGTTCGTACGACATCCCGCCGCCGCCGATGGAGCTGGAAGATCCGGGCCACCCGATCCACGACCGCCGCTACGCCGGCCTGGACCGCAACGCACTGCCGGGCACCGAATCGCTGGCGACCACGCTGGACCGCGTGCTGCCGTACTGGCACGACGCCATCGCGCCGCAGCTGAAGGAGGGCAAGACCGTGCTGGTCACCGCCCACGGCAACTCGCTGCGCGCGCTGTACAAGTACCTCAACAACGTCTCGCGCGAGGAGATCCTCGAGCTGAACATCCCGACCGGCATCCCGCTGCTGTTCGAACTGAACGACGACCTGACCGTGAAGTCGTTCCGCTACCTGGGTGACCCGGAAGCAGCGCGGAAAGCTGCTGAAGCCGTGGCCAACCAGGGCAAGGCAAAATAAAGCAGAAGGCCGGCGCAAGCCGGCCTTTCGCTTTTTGTAGAGCCGAGCCCATGCTCGGCTGCTGTCTGTAGAGTCGAGCCCATGCTCGGCTGCTGTTTCCCCAGAGAGCCGCTGCACCGCCGTCAGCAGTCGTAACCCCAGTCTTCCACGGTCAGTGTGCAGCCCAGCAACGCGCCCAGTGCGGCCTGCTGCGCCAGCAATCGATCCAGTGCGGCCTGTTGGAAGGTCTGGCTGCCCACGACCTCGATCATGCCCGCGTCGGCTGTTTTCACGAACAGCGTGACGAAGCCACTGCCCTTGGCCCGTTGCATGCTGCCGATGCCGGCGCCCAGCAGCGGAAGTGGCAGGACCAGGCTGCGGCCGTCCTGGCTGAAACCCGCGATTCCGTTTTCGGCTGCGGACCACGCAAGCAGGTGCCCCGCTGGGGCCTCCACGATCCGGACGGCAAGGGAGGCGGGCAAGTGTGCTGGATCAACCAGGCCAGGGAGGGTGTAGAGCCGCAGCGCAGCGTCCGATGGCGTGGCGAGGGTAATGATGGTCATGGCAGGGCATGGTAACGGCCCGCATCCCTCCTGTGACCTTTGGCCGGTCCCCGGCATCGCCGCGCCCGCTACGCTGGACGATTCGCCGTCGGAGAGAGACTCCATGAACGTCCGCAACCTGGTCCCGCTGGGCCTGACCATCGCCATCGCTGCTTCGCTGGCCGCCTGTGGCAAGAATGAAACCGCGCCGGCCGCCACCGCCGATGCCAAGCCGGCCTTCGATCAGTCGCAGATCAAGACGCCGCTGATCTCGCTCAACAGCGCCGACCTGGACCCGTCCATCGCCGCCTGTACCGACCTCAATGGCTTCGTCAACAGCAAGTGGCTGCAGGCCAACCCGGTGCCGGGCGACCAGACCACCTGGGGCAGCTTCGAGATCCTGCGCGAGCGCTCGCTGGAAGTGCAGCACGCGCTGGTCGAGCAGGCCGCCGCCAGCCAGGCCAAGGCCGGCTCGGTGGAAGCCAAGATCGGTGACATCTGGAAGACCGGCAACGACGAAGCCAAGATCGAGGCCGCCGGCCTGGCGCCGCTGCAGCCGCAGCTGGACAAGATCGCTGCGCTGAACGACACCGCCGCCATCACCCAGTACCTGCGCGACAGCCAGGCCGAAGGCAAGGGCGTGCTGTTCTCGCTGTTCGGCAACGCCGACTACAAGGATTCGGCCAACGTCATCGCCTACGTCGGCCAGGGCGGCCTGGGCCTGCCGGAAAAGGGCTACTACTTCGACGAATCGCAGGCCAAGATCCGTGACGCCTACGTGGCCTACATCGCCCAGGTGCTGACCCTGTCGGGCATGGACGCGGCGCAGGCCGCCGAGCAGGCCAAGGCCGTGATGGCCTTTGAAACCCGCCTGGCCAAGGCATCGATGTCGCGTATCGAAATGCGCGACCCGGCCAAGCGCTACAACCCGCTCAGCGCTGCCGACGCCGACAAGCTGACCCCGAACTTCAGCTGGACCGCGCTGTTTGACACCCTGAAGGTGCCGGCCGCGCAGAAGTTCTCGCTGGCGCAGCCGGGCTTCTTCGGTGAAATGGACAAGATGCTGGCCGACGTGCCGGCCAGCACCTGGCAGGCGTACCTGCGCTTCCACACCATCGACGACGCCTCGCCGTACCTGAGCAGCCAGTTCGAGAAGGCCAACTTCGATTTCTACGGCACCACCCTGCGTGGCCAGAAGGAAATGCAGCCGCGCTGGAAGCGCGTGCTGGAATCGGTGAACGGTGGCATGGGTGAAGCCCTGGGCCAGCTGTACGTCGACGCCGTGTTCCCGGCCGAATCGAAGGTCGCCATGCAGCACCTGGTGGAAAACCTGTCGGAGGCGCTGAAGGCGCGCCTGGAGCAGCTGCCGTGGATGGGCGAGGAAACCAAGAAGAAGGCACTGGAAAAGTGGGCCAGCTTCACCCCGAAGATCGGCTACCCCGACAAGTGGCGTGACTGGGCGGGCCTGCAGACCAACGGTGACAGCTACCTGGGCAACATGCAGGCGGCACGCGCGTTCAACTACCGCTACATGCTGGACAAGATCGGCAAGCCGGTGGACAAGACCGAGTGGGGCATGACCCCGCAGACCGTCAACGCCTACTACAACGCGACCAAGAACGAGATCGTGTTCCCGGCGGCGATCCTGCAGGCGCCGTTCTTCGACGCCAAGGCCGATCCGGCGCTGAACTACGGCGGCATCGGTGCGGTCATCGGCCACGAGATGATGCACGGCTACGACGATTCGGGCAGCCAGTTCGCCGCCAACGGCAACTTCGACAACTGGTGGACCGACGGCGACCGCAAGGCCTTCACCGAGCGCACCGACAAGCTGGTCGCGCAGTTCGACGGCTACGAGTCGGTGCCGGGCGTGTTCGTGAAGGGCAAGCTGACCCTGGGCGAGAACATCGGTGACCTGGGCGGCCTGACCGTGGCCTACGACGCGCTGCAGATGGCCCTGAAGGAAGACCCGAAGGCGAATGTCGACGTCGATGGCCACAGCCAGGACCAGCGCTTCTTCATGAACTGGGCCACCGTGTGGCGCCGCAACTTCACCGATGGCGAACTGCGCGTGCGCCTGAACACCGATCCGCACGCACCGGCCAACTTCCGCGCCAACGGTGCACCGTCGAACATGCCGTCCTTCGCCGCAGCGTTCCAGTGCAAGGCGGGCGATGCGATGGTGCGCGCCGACGACAAGCGCGTCGTGATCTGGTAATCGATCGCACGTGATGCGTGATGCAGAAGGCCCGGCGAAAGCCGGGCCTTTTGTATGGCGGAACGGTGACCCGGTAGAGTCGACCGTTGGTCGACTATCGCGCGCAGCGCGCGGTTTTGGCGGTCTGTGCGAAGGGCAGTCGACCAACGGTCGACTCTACCTGTCTGGCGGAACGGTGACCCGGTAGAGTCGACCGCTGGTCGACTATCGCGCGCAGCGCGGGGTTTTCGCGGTCTGCGCGAAGGGCAGTCGACCAACGGTCGACTCTACCTGTCTGGCGGAACGGTGACCCGGTAGAGTCGACCGCTGGTCGACTATCGCGCGCAGCGCGGGGTTTTCGCGGTCTGCGCGAAGGGCAGTCGACCAACGGTCGACTCTACCTGTCTGGCGGAACGGTGACCCGGTAGAGTCGACCGCTGGTCGACTATCGCGCGCAGCGCGCGGTTTTGGCGGTCTGCGCGAGGGGCAGTCGACCAACGGTCGACTCTACCTGTCTGGCGGAACGGTGACCCGGTAGAGTCGACCGCTGGTCGACTATCGCGCGCAGCGCGGGATTCTGGCGGTCTGTGGGTAGAGCAGTCGACCAACGGTCGACTCTACCCGGCCAGCATGACGCGGAACCGGCCCAGCACGTAGGGGTCGATCAGGCCACCAGCCTGGTCATCAAGGATGCGCAGCACCGCCTCATGTTCCATCGCCTGGCGGTAGGGGCGTGCGCTGGTCATCGCATCGTAGGCGTCGACCACGGTGAGGATGCGTGCGCCCAGCGGGATCGACTCGCCCTGCAGGCCATCGGGATAGCCGCTGCCATCGTGTGCCTCGTGGTGGGCGCGGATCAGCCGCGCCACCGCCACCGCATCACTGCGGCCGGTGGCCAGGAAAATATGCTCGCCGCGCACCGGGTGCTCGCGCATGACTGCGCGGTCCTCTTCGGTGTGGCGGCGCGCGCTCAGCAGTACGTCATCGGGAATGCCGATCTTGCCGATGTCGTGGAAGCGCGCGGCGAGGGCGGTGTGTGCGCAGCCTTCGCTGTCCATGTCGCAGTGGAGGGCCAGGCGCTGCGCAAGCAGGCCGACGCGGTCGCAGTGGTGGCGGGTATAGGCATCACGCATCTGCAGCGACATCGACAGGGCATCGATCAGGCAGGAACCGGCGTGCAGCAGGTCGGGAGGACTGGAATGAAGCATGGGGGTGGGGCGCCGCCTTGGCATGCAGAAACAACAAGGCCCGCATCTGCGGGCCCGGATGGGGGGGGCGCATAGGGTAGCGCGCGTGGCACGTCGTGCAGGGCCACGCGCGTACCGTGGGCTACGGCATGCGGTGCTGTGTTCAGCCGCGCAGGGGCAGGGCGATCAGCCGCTGGTCTGCAGGGTCACGCGGTTGGCCTTGGCGAACGCGTCCTGCGCATCGCTCAGCACCTGCATGTCCTTGTCCATCTTCGTCATGGCCTGGTCCAGCTGTTCCAGCAGCGGTGCAACCTGTTCTTCGCTGTAACCGTCGGGCAGAGCGGCGATCTGCTCCATCACCGCGAACATGGCAGCGGTACTCTGCACCGAGTCACGCAGGTTCTGGTGCAGCGGTTCAGCATCCTTGCCGTGGGGCAGCTGTTCGATGTGGGTCAGGCGGTTGGTGGCTTCCTGGTGCGCGTTCTTCAGGCCGAAGCGGTACTGCTCCAGGCTCTTGCCGTCCTGCAGGGCGGCATGGAACGCTTCGCCACGCGCGCCACTGGTCCACTGCTCGACGGTATGCACCATGCTGTTCCAGCTGGCGACGTTTTCCAGCAGATAGTCGCGATTGCTCATGCCGCTGTTGCAGGCTGGTGGCCAGCAGAAGGGGGGCAAATCGATTCACGCAAACACTCCTTGTCTCGGGCGCAGGTTCGGTAGGTGCCAGCCCATCGCCCGCAACGGGCTGGCACCGGTGGTGCGCGGTGGCGTCAGCGCACCGCCAGGGTCAGCAGCAGCGCGCGGGCCGCGTTGAAACGGTCTTCCGGCAACGGCAGCGGGTGCTTGATGCGCAGCTTGTCCGGTCCTTCCATTGCGTACAGGTTGGGCTGCTTCTGGATCAGCTGGATCACCGCCATCGGGTCGATGTTCGGCTTGGATTCGAACACGATGCGGCCGCCGTTCTCGCCCAGGTCCAGTTTGCGGATGCCCAGGGTATTGGCCTGCAGCTTCAGTTCGGCGATGGCGAACAGGTGCTTGGCCGGATCCGGCAGCAGGCCGAAGCGATCGATCATCTCCACCTGCAGCTCGCGCAGCGCATCGCTGTCACGTGCGCTGGAAATGCGCTTGTACAGGGTCAGTCGGGTGTGCACGTCCGGCAGGTAGTCTTCCGGAATCAGCGCGGGTACGTGCAGCTCCACCTCGGCGCCGCGTGCTTCCTCGCCGGCATCCAGGTCAGGCAGCTTGCCCTGTTTGATGCTGCGCACCGCACGTTCCAGCAGCTCGGTGTAGAGGCTGAAGCCCACTTCGGCCATCTGCCCGCTCTGGTCCTCGCCCAGCAGTTCGCCGGCGCCGCGGATTTCCAGATCGTGGGTGGCCAGGGTGAAGCCGGCGCCGAGTTCGTCCATCGAGGCGATCGCTTCCAGGCGCTTTTCCGCATCGGGGGTGATCGACCGACGGTCCGGCGCCACCAGGTAGGCGTACGCGCGGTGGTGCGAACGGCCGACGCGGCCGCGCAGCTGGTGCAGCTGGGCCAGGCCGAAGCGGTCGGCGCGGTTGATGATGATGGTGTTGGCGTTGGGAATGTCGATGCCCGATTCGATGATCGTGGTCGACAGCAGCACGTTGAAGCGCTGCTTCTGGAAATCCAGCATCACCTTTTCCAGCTCGCGCTCGGGCATCTGCCCGTGGGCGATGCCGATGCGCGCTTCGGGTACCAGCTCGGACAGCTCGCGCTGCATGCGGCCGATGCTTTCCACGTCGTTGTGCAGGAAATACAGCTGGCCACCACGCGCAAGCTCGCGCTGGAACGCTTCGCGCAGCAGCGCGTTGTCCCACCGGGTGATGAAGGTCTGCACCGCCAGCCGGTTCGGCGGCGGGGTGGCGATGATCGACAGGTCGCGCAGGCCGGCCATGGCCATGTTCAAGGTACGCGGGATCGGCGTGGCGGTCAGCGTCAGCAGGTGCACGTTGGCGCGCAGCGCCTTCAGGGCTTCCTTCTGGCGCACGCCGAAACGCTGCTCCTCGTCGACGATGACCATGCCAAGGTCCTTGAACTTCACGTCCGGCTGCAGCAGGCGATGGGTACCGACGATCACGTCGATGGTGCCGGCGGCGACCTTCTCCAGTTCGGCCTTGATTTCCTTGGTGCTCTTGAAGCGCGAGAGCACTTCCACCTTCAGCGGGTAATCGGCGAAGCGGTCGCGGAAATTGCGGTAGTGCTGTTCGGCCAGCAGCGTGGTCGGCACCAGCACCGCCACCTGCTTGCCGGCACTGGCGGCGGCAAACGCCGCGCGCACGGCCACTTCGGTCTTGCCGAAGCCGACGTCGCCACAGACCACGCGGTCCATCGGCTGGCTGCTGGCCAGGTCGCGCAGGGTGGCGTCGATGGCGGCCAGCTGGTCCGGGGTTTCCTCGAACGGGAAGCCGGCCGCGAACGGTTCGTACATCGCGCGGTCCACCTGCAATGCCAGGCCGGCACGCGCCTGGCGGCGGGCCTGGATCTCCAGCAGTTCGGCGGCCACGTCGCGCACCTTTTCGGCCGCCTTGCGCTTGGCCTTGGTCCACTGCTCGCCGCCCAGCGAATGCAGCGGCGCGGTTTCCGCCGATGCGCCGGAATAGCGGCTGATCAGGTGCAGCTGGGCCACCGGTACGTACAGGCGGTCGCCCTTGGCGTATTCGATTTCCAGGAACTCGCCCGGCATGCCGCCGACGTCCATCGCGATCAGGCCACGGTAGCGGCCGACGCCATGGTCTTCGTGCACGATCGGCGCGCCTTCGGTCAGCTCGCCCAGATCACGGATGATCGCCTCCGGCTCGCGGCCGGCACGGCGCGTGCGACGGGTGCTGCCGGCGCGCTCGGGGAACAGCTGGCGCTCGGTCAGTACCGCGATGCGCGGTTCGTCCAGCGCGAAGCCGTCTTCCAGCGGTGCCACCGTGATGGCGAAGCGCGCATCGCTGGCGAGGAAGCTGGGCAGGTCGGCCGCCACCGGCGGCTTCAGCTCGGCGGCCTGCAGCACTTCCAGCAGGGCTTCGCGGCGGCCCGGTGAATCGGCGGCGATCAGCACCCGGCCCGGGTAGTGGCCGAGGAAGGACTTCAGCGCATCGCCGGCGGGTGCCTCGCGCGCGGCCACCGGCAGCGGCGGCAGCGGCTGGTCGCCCAGCGCGTGCGCATCGGCAATGCGTGCATGCTCAGGCGCCCACACCTCGATGCGCGCGGCATCGTTCAGGCGCTCGCGCAGCAGTTCCGGCGACAGGTACAGCGACGACGGCGGCAGCAGCGGTCGTTCCACATCGTGGCGGCGCTGCTCGTAACGGTCACCGGTCTGCGCCCAGAAGGCGACCGCCGCTTCGTCCGCACCGGTGCACACCACCGGCAGGCTGCCGGCGGGCAGGTAGTCGAACAGGGTTGCGGTGCGGTCGAAGAACAGCGGCAGGTAGTACTCGATGCCGGCCGGGGCCAGCCCGGATTTCAGGTCCTGGTACAGCGAGCTGCGCCGGGTATCGACATCGAAGCGCTCGCGCAGCGTGCCCAGCACGCGGGCGATGCTGGCATCGTCCATCGGCACTTCGCGGCCGGGCAGCATGTGCACCGACTCGACCTTGTCCAGTGAACGCTGGCTTTCCGGGTCGAAGGCGCGGATCGAATCGATGTCCTCGTCCAGCAGCTCGACCCGCAGCGGCTCGTCGGCGCCCATCGGGAACACATCGAGCAGGCCGCCACGCACGGCGAAATCGCCCGGGTCCATCACCTGTGGCACGTTGCGGTAGCCGGCGCTTTCCAGGCGGCGCTTCTCGGCTTCCAGGTCCAGGCGCTGGCCGACCTTCAGGTCGAAGCTGCCACCGATGACGTAGCTGCGCGGGGCCAGCTGCTGCAGCACCGTCTGTACCGGCACCACCACCAGGCCACGCTTCAGCGTGGGCAGGCGGTGCAGGGCAGCCAGGCGCTGGGAAATGATGTCCGGGTGCGGACTGAAGCGGTCGTAGGGCAGCGTTTCCCAATCCGGGAAAGCGACCACCGGCAGGTCCGGCTCGTTGCCGATCAGGGTCTGCAGGTCGGCTTCGAGCTGGTTGGCGCCGTGGTTGTCACGGGCGATCACCAGCAGCGGCGCGTCATGCGCGCGCGCCGCCTGGACCAGGTACCAGGCCAGGGCGGTCGGCGAAGCGGGGGCGCGCCACCAGGCGCGGAGCTGGCCGGCGCGCGGCAGCGGCGGGGCGGGGTATGAGGTACGCGACATGGACCGCTGATCTTAGCAGAAGGGGGTGTCGCTACCGTGTGCGCGAGTAGGGTCGAGCTTGCTCGACTGCCGGTGAATATGCGCCGGCCAGCGGCCGGCGCTACCTTAATTGTCCAGTTCCAGCACCATGCGCACCAGGCCGTCGGCGCCGTTGGGGTGCGGTACCGGCTTGAAGCCCAGCGAGGCCGCCAGCTGCTTCATCGGCTCGTTCTCGGCCGCCACGTCGCCATACAGGCGGTCCAGGTACTTGCCACGGCCCCACTTCACCAGCTTGCGCATCAGCTGCCGGCCCAGGCCTTGGCCGATCAGGAAGCGGCTGATCAGGATCGCGTACTCGGCCTCACGGGTGCCGGGGATGATCGAGGCGCGGGCCACCGCACCCACGACCGCCTCACCGGCGGGCAGCGACTCGGCGGCCACCAGAGTGATTTCGGTCTTGGGGTTGGGATGGGTCAGGCGCTGGGTGGTGTCCGGCGAAAGCTCGGTCACCGACTGCAGGAAACGGTCACGGATTTCTTCCGGCCCGAAGAGGCTGAAGGCGGCCTGCAGCGGCGCGCCGTCTTCCGGGCGGATGGGGCGGATCAGCAGCTCGTGGCCGCTGGGAGCCTTGAAGATCTCATGCCAGGGCGGCATGCGGTTGCGAGTGGCCATACCGGGTGATTCCTTGGTGGTCCATCGATTGTGGCATCACCGGGGCTGCATTCCGTGAACGAAAGGCTCACGGGCGTACAGCCTCGTGAAGACGGCAGATCGGCACCCGATCGTCGCTTGCGCGTGGGCTATTCGGGAGCCTTCAGCCAATCCAGGCGGGTCGTGGCACCCGGTTCGCCCAGGTGCTGGCGCAGCGCCGGCAGGGCCGGGCCGACCACGCGGTCGAACTGCCAGGGGGCATTGAGCAGCAGCATGCCACTGCCGTTGAGGCGCAGCGGGGAATCGTCCGGGCGCACCAGGAATTCGATGGTCATGGCCGATTTCACCGGCAGGGCGGCAGCCTTGCGCAGGAAATGCAGGATGGTGCGGCGCTGCTTGATCGGGAACCAGACCGCGCAGGTCGCCTGCGGCCAGCGCGCCAGGGTCTCGGCCAGGGCGGCCAGAATGGCCTGGTACTCGGCGTCCTGCGCTTCATACGGCGGGTCGATCAGGACCAGGCCACGGCCGATCTTGGTGCCGTTGGCCTTCGGCGGCAGCTGCGAGCGCAGCAGGGCATAGCCGTCGCCTGGGTGCACGCCGACGCGGCTGTCGTGGGCGAACAGCGCCTTCAGCGAGGCCGCTTCGTCTTCCTGCAGCTCGCAGACGGCCATCCGGTCCTGCGCGCGCATGGCCTGGGCGCTCAGCAGCGGCGAACCGGGGTAGGTGATCATCGCGCCCACCGGGTTGTCGGCCTGCACGGCCTTCAGGTAGCGCTCGACCACCTCCGGCAGCTTGGGCTGGGCCATCAGCCGCATGATGCCGTCTTCGGCCTCCAGGGTCTTGCGGCCCTCTACGCTGGCCAGCAGGTAGCGGCCGGCACCGCCATGGGTGTCGAGCACGAAGAACGGGCTGTCCTTGCGCTTGAAGCTGTCGATCAGGGCCAGCTGCACGATGTGCTTGAGGACATCGGCATGGTTGCCGGCATGGAAGGCGTGGCGATAGTTCATGGGCGGCAGTGTACGGGGCGGCGGCCGCAGCGGCTATGCTGCGCGCCATGACACACCCTGTTGCCCAGGTCCTGGTGGTCGAGGACGAAGCCGCCATCGCCGAAACCGTGCTGTACGCCCTGCGCAGCGAAGGCTACGCGGCCAGCCACTGCCTGCTGGGTGGCCAAGCCCTGCAGCGCCTGCAGGAGGGCGATGTGGACGTGGTGGTGCTGGACGTGGGCCTGCCCGACCTCAGCGGCTTCGAGGTCTGCCGCCGCCTGCGCGCCCTGCCGGGGCCGCAGGCGCAGGTGCCGGTGATCTTCCTGACCGCCCGCAACGATGAGCTGGACCGCGTGCTGGGCCTGGAGCTGGGGGCCGACGATTACATGGCCAAGCCCTTTTCGCCGCGCGAGCTGGTTGCCCGGGTGCGCGCCCGCCTGCGCCGCGTGCCGCCCGCCGCCCCGGCCGCGGCGGTGGCCGAGCCCGGCTGGCGCGAACACGGGGCCTTCGCCATCGACCGCGAGGGCCGGCGCATCCGCTACCAGGGCCATGCGCTGGACCTGACCCGCTACGAATACGCCCTGCTGGAGGCGCTGCTGCAGCGCCCCGGGGCCATCCTCAGCCGCGCGCAGCTGATGGACCGCGGCTGGGACAGCAGTGCCGACAGTGCCGACCGCACCGTCGATACCCACGTCAAGACGCTGCGCGCCAAGCTGCGCGCCGCCGGGGCCAGCGACGACCCGATCCGCACCCACCGTGGCCTGGGCTACGCGCTGGAGACCTGAGCCATGCGCCTGGTACTGAAGCTGTTCCTGGGCTTCTTCCTGATCACCGGCATCGCCGCGTTCTTCGTGATGCGGGTGTTCGTCAACGAGGTGAAGCCGGGCGTGCGCCAGGCGATGGAATCGACCCTGGTCGATGCGGCCAACGTGCTCGCCGAAATGGCCGCCGCCGACGTCAAGGCCGGCACCATCGGCAGCGGCAGCTTCACCCGCAACCTGGCCAAGGCCCGCCAGCGCGACCTGAAGGCGATGGTCTGGCGCTTCCCGAAGCGCTCGCTGGATTACCGGGTGACGATCACCGATGCGCGCGGCATCGTCATCTACGATTCGCTGGGCCGCGACATGGGCCGCGACAATTCGCGCTGGAATGATGTCTACCGCACGCTGCGCGGCGAGTACGGCGCGCGCTCCAGCCCGGAGATTGCCGGCAGCGAGGGCGACACGGTGATGCACGTGGCCGCGCCGGTCTACGACCCTGCCGATGGCCACACCCTCATCGGCGTGCTCAGCCTGGCCCAGCCCAACCGCAGCATCGATCCGTTCATCGCCGCCAGCCAGCGCGCCATCATGGAGCGTGGGGCGTGGCTGATCGGCCTGTCCGCGCTGGTGGGCATACTGGTGACGATGTGGCTGACCACCGGCCTGGGCCAGCTCAGCCGTTATGCACGCGCGGTCACCGCCGGCGAGCCGGTGCCGCCGCCACGGCGCCGCCGCGACGAGATCGGCGATCTCGGCCAGGCCCTGGAAACCATGCGCCGCAAGCTGGAAGGCAAGGCCTACGTCGAGCAGTACGTGCAGTCGCTGACGCACGAAATGAAAAGCCCGCTGGCCGCCATCCGCGGTGCCGCCGAACTGCTGCAGGAACCGATGCCCGATGCCGACCGCGCGCACTTCGCGCGCAGCATCGTCGACCAGCAGGAGCGGCTGACCGAAACCATCGACAAGCTGCTGGCGCTGGCCGAGGTCGAACAGCACGGCTGGCTGCAGACCCGCGATCCGATCGCGCTGGGCGCGCTGCTGGATGATGCCGCCGCTGCCGCCCAGGTGCGCGCACGGGCGGCCGGGGTGGAAGTGCGCATCGGCGCGGTGCCGGACCTGCGCGTGTACGGCGATGCCTATCTGTTGCGGCAGGCGCTGCACAACCTGATCGACAACGCGGTGGCATTCTCAACGGCCGGCAGCGTGGTCGAACTGGAGGCGGTTGCCGATGGCCAGGGCGTGCGCCTGCAGGTCGCTGACCGTGGCGCGGGCGTACCCGAGTACGCGCGCGAACGGGTGTTCGAGCGCTTCTATTCGCTGGCCCGCCCGGGCAGTGGCCGGCGCAGCTCGGGCCTGGGCCTGCCGTTCGTGCAGGAAGTGGCCCGCCTGCACGATGGTCGCGCCAGCCTCGAGCCGCGGCCCTCGGGCGGCACCATGGCCAGCCTGTGGCTGCCACTGGGTGGGCCGGTGCAGCGCGCCCGCCGCTGACTTCACATCCGCTTCAAATTCGCCACAAACCCCGCTCACCGCCGCCGTCCATCCTGCAGCCCTCTCCAACGAGGATGGACGATGAAATCCCTGAAGATGCTGTTGCGGTTCGCCATCGTCGGCGGACTGATCCTGCTGCTGCTGATCCCGCTGACGATGATCCGCGGCGTCATCAACGAGCGCAGTGCGTACCGCGACGAAGCGTTCGCACGTGTGGCCGACAGCCGCGCCGGTGCGCAGCGCCTGGTGGGCCCGGTGCGGGTGGTGCCGTGGGTCGAGCGCCAGCACGTCGAGGTGGTCGACGCCAAGGGCAACAAGAAGACCGAGGTGCAGGTGACCGAAGGCCATTGGCTGCAGATGCCGGCCTCGCTGGACGTGGGCGGCGAGATGCTGCCCAGCCAGCGCGAAGTGGGCCTGTTCAAGGTGCCGGTGTACAGCTGGAGCGGCCAGCTGAAGGCGACCTTCGCCGCAGACGATTACCCGGTGAAGCCCGGCCGCAGCTACGGCCAGCCGTACGTGGTGCTGGGCGTGTCCGATGCCCGCGGCCTGGTCGGCACGCCGGACCTGCGCGTGGACGGCAAGCCGGTGCGGCTGCTGCCCGGGGTCGGCGTGGCCAGCCAGGTGGGGCGTGGCCTGCATGCGCCGGTGGCCGGCTTCAGCGACAGCCAGGGCGGCACCCTGGCCGGCAGCAGCATCGAACTGCAGTTGCGCCTGGATGGCAGCCGCGCGCTGTCGGTGGTGCCGGTGGGCGATGACACGACGATCGCGCTGCGCTCGCGCTGGCCGCACCCGTCCTTCAGCGGCGCCTTCCTGCCCAACGAGCGGCGCGTCGATGCGCAGGGCTTCAATGCGCACTGGGCGGTGTCCTCGCTGGCCTCCGATGCACAGGCCCAGCTGCGTGCCGAGGGTGCAGTCGATTCGCAGGCGGTGACCGTATCGCTGGTCGACCCGGTCGATGCCTACACCCAGGCCGACCGCGCTTCCAAGTACGGCATCCTGTTCGTGGTGCTCACCTTCGTCGGCTTCATCCTGTTCGAGCTGATCAAGTCGCTGCGCATCCACCCGCTGCAGTACCTGATGGTCGGCCTGGCGCTGGCGATCTTCTTCCTGCTGCTGATCAGCCTGTCCGAGCACATCACCTTCTGGAAGGCGTACCTGGTGTCGGCCGTGGCCTGCATCGGCCTGCAGGCGGTGTACCTGGCCCACGTGCTGGGCCACTGGAAGCGTGGCCTCGGCTTCGCCGCGATGCTGACGCTGTTGTACGGCGCGTTGTATGGCCTGCTGGTGTCGGAAAACAACGCGCTGCTGATGGGATCGCTGCTGCTGTTCGTGATCCTGGCACTGGCGATGTGGGTGACCCGCCGGGTCGACTGGTACGCGCTGGGCGCGGACCTGAAGTAAGGAGCACACCATGGGCTGGCGCCAGGGATTGCGGCAACGGGCACGTCAGGGCATACCGGCCCTGCTGGAAGTGGATGCACTGCTGCAGGCACATGGTGTGCTGGCGGCCCTGCCGGGGGCACGGATCGCCCCCGGCCTGGTCCGCTTCCAGCTGGCAGCGGTGACCTGCGAGGGATTGCAGCGCAAGGGGCTGGAATGGCTGGCCGGCGCGCGGCAGGGACGCGGCGCGCTGGGCGGGCGGGTGCCACGCTACCGGCCATGGAAGGCCGGCGCGGCGGCGCTGTCGGAGATCGGCATCGACGGGCTGCCGGCGGACTGGCCGGGGCATGCGGCGGTGTATGGCTGCAGCAGCGTGGACCAGCGCCACTGGTTGCTGTTGTTGCCGGGGCGCGCGCAGTTGTGGCTGGGGTGGTGCGGGTGAGCGCGCACGGAGCATCCACGCATGGCGTGGATCTACTGGATCCATCGCCCATGACCGATGGGACGGGGGCGCTGCGCCCCCGCTGGCTAGACTCGATGGGTTGACGATCGAGCCGAAGGGCAGGGGTGTGGCGTGTTGAAGTGGAACGGGCTGAAGTGGGGCGTGCTGGCCACAGCGCTGGCGATGGGTGGCAATGCAGTGGCGCAGCAGCGCGAACCGGTGGACCTGGACATGGTCAGCCGCATCCGCCAGGAGGCCTTCCACCGTTCGCAGGTGATGGACACCTTCAGCTACCTCACCGAGCGCATCGGCCCGCGCCTGACCAACTCGCCGGCGATGGGCCGCGCCAATGCGTGGACCCGCGGCAAGTTCAGCGAATGGAAGCTGGACAACGTGCACGACGAAGCCTTCGATGATTTCGGCCGTGGCTGGGAATTCACCTCGGCCAGCGTGGAAATGCTGGGCGACCGCGTGCAGCCACTGCACGCCCTGCCCAAGGCGTGGACGCCCGGCACTCGTGGCCCGGTCGAGGGCGAGCTGGTGCACGTGGAGATCAAGAAGCTCGAGGACATCGAGCAGTACCGCGGCAAGCTGCGCGGCAAGATCCTGCTGCTGGGCGAGGCGCGCGAGTACAAGCGCGGTACCGAGCCGGATTCGCACCGGCACGATGCGACCTCGCTGGAGGGGCTGCAGGAATTCACCCTGCCCAAGGACGTGGCCTCCGAGCGGGCCAAGCGGGTGAAGGAATACAAGGAACGCCAGGAACTGGCCGCCAAGGTCAATGCCTTCTTCGTGGAAGAGGGCGCGCTGGCCGCGATCAGCATCAGCAGCTGGGACAACGGCATCATCCGTGTTGCCGGCGGCGGCTCGCGCAAGGCGGGCGAATCGGTGGGCATCCCGGAACTGGCGATGATCGCCGAGCACTTCAACCCGCTGGTGCGCGCGCTGGAGGCCAAGCAGCCGGTGCGCCTGCGCGTGGACGTGGCCGCACGCTTCACCGATGAGGCCGACCAGCCGGGCTACAACACGCTGGCCGAGATCCGTGGCAGCAGCAAGCCCGATGAAGTGGTGATGATCGGCGCCCACCTGGATTCCTGGCACAGCGGCACCGGCGCCGCCGACAACGCTGCCGGCGTGGCGGTGATGATGGAAGCCATGCGGATCCTCAAGGCCACCGGCGCCAAGCCGAAGCGGACGATCCGCGTGGCCCTGTGGAGTGGCGAGGAGCAGGGCCTGATCGGCTCGCAGGCCTACGTGGCCAAGCACTTCGGTCGTTTCCCGGAGCCCACCGACCCGGCACAGAAGGCGCTGCCGGCGTCGCTGCGCGACCCGACCGGTGCCCTGCAGAAGACCCGCGATTACGGCAAGTTCCAGGTCTACTTCAACATGGACAACGGCTCGGGCCGCTTCCGTGGCATCTACGCCCAGGAAAACCTGGCGGCGATGCCGATCTTCGAAGCCTGGCTGGCCCCGTTCCATGACGTCGGCGCGACCACCGTGGCCACCCGCAACACCGGCAGCACCGATCACATCAGCTTCGACCGCATCGGCCTGCCGGGCTTCCAGTTCATCCAGGACCGGCTGGACTACTTCACCAACGTCCACCACAGCCACCTGGATACCTGGGACCACGCCGAGCCGGACGACCTGAAGCAGGCCGCGGCCATCGTCGCCTCGTTCGCCTACAACGCGGCGATGCGCGAGCAGTCGTTCCCGCGCAAGGCTGAACCGCAGCCCTGAGAAACCGGGCGGGAGGGGCTGGCTGCGTCCGCCCCTCCTTGCCTTTCCGGGGCTGGTGGTAAAATCGGGGGATTCCCGTTCCCCGAGCCCTCCATGATCTGCCGCACCCGCTTCGCCCCCAGCCCCACCGGTTACCTGCACATCGGCGGTGCCCGCACCGCGCTTTACTGCTGGCTGGAGGCCCGCCACCGCGGCGGCGAGTTCGTGCTGCGCATCGAGGACACCGACCGTGAACGCAGCACCCAGGGTGCGATCGACGCGATCCTGGAGGCGATGGACTGGCTGGGCCTGGACTACGACGTCGGCCCGATCTACCAGACCGACCGCGTCGCCCGTTACCTGGAAGTGGCCGAACAGCTGGTGGCCGACGGCAAGGCGTACTACGCCTACGAGACCCGCGAAGAGCTGGACGCGATGCGCGAGGCCGCCATGGCCAAGCAGGAAAAGCCGCGCTACAACGGCGCCGCGCGTGAACTGGGCCTGCCGCGCAGGGACGACCCGAACCGCGTCATCCGCTTCAAGAACCCGCTCGACGGCACCGTGGTGTTCGACGACCTGATCAAGGGCCGCATCGAGATCGCCAACAGCGAGCTGGATGACATGGTCATCTTCCGCCCGGACGGCTACCCCACCTACAACTTCGCGGTGGTGGTGGACGACTGGGACATGGGCATCAGCGAGGTCATCCGCGGCGACGACCATATCAACAACACCCCGCGCCAGATCAACCTGTACGAAGGCATCGGCGCGCCGGTGCCGAAGTTCGGCCACATGCCGATGATCCTGGACGAGCAGGGCGCCAAGCTGTCCAAGCGCACCGGCGCGGCCGACGTGATGCAGTACAAGGACGCCGGCTACCTGCCCGACGCGCTGCTGAGCTACCTGGCCCGCCTGGGCTGGTCGCACGGTGACCAGGAGCTGTTCAGCCGCCAAGAGCTGGTCGAGCTGTTCGACGTGACCAACTGCAATTCCAAGGCCTCGCGCCTGGACATGGCCAAGCTGGGCTGGGTCAACCAGCACTTCCTGAAGACCGAGGAGCCGGCCAGCATCGTGCCGCACCTGGTCTACCAGCTGGAAAAGCTGGGCCTGGACGTGGCCGCTGGCCCGGCCCCGGTGGACGTGGTGATTGCCCTGCGCGAGCGCGTGCAGACCCTGAAGGAAATGGCCGAGAAGGCCGTGGTCTGGTACCAGCCGCTGACCGCGTACGACGACGCAGCCGTGGCCAAGCACTTCAAGGCCGGCGCCGAACTGCCGCTGGGCAAGGCCCGCGAGCTGCTGGCCGCCCTGCCGGAATGGACCGCCGAAGCCGTGGGCGTGGCGCTGCACGACGCTGCCGCCGCCCTGGAAATGGGCATGGGCAAGGTCGCCCAGCCGCTGCGCGTGGCCATCACCGGCACCCAGGTCAGCCCTGACATTTCCCATACCGTGTACCTGGCTGGCCGCGAACAGGCCTTGAAACGCATCGATGTGGCCATCACCAAGGTAGCAACGGCCTGAGCCCTGCCGCCCAGACCTGAACCGGAGAACGCGCATGCCTGCCAAACCTGCTTCTGCCTGTACCGCCCCGCACCACCACGTCCACGACGCATCGGATTTCGTGGCGGTGGTGGAGCGTGTCTCGCGCGAGCGCGGCCTGCGCCTGACCCCGATCCGCGCCAACGTGCTCAAGCTGATCGCCGAGGCCGGCAAGCCGGTCAAGGCCTACGAGCTGCTGGAGTGGGTGCGTAACGGCAAGGGCGTGGGCGCCGACGCCCCGCCCACCGTGTACCGCGCGCTCGATTTCCTGATGGCCAATGGATTCGTGCACAAGCTGGAATCGGTCAATGCCTTCGTGGCCTGCCACCATCCCAGCAGCGCGGCGCATTCGGTGCCGTTCCTGATCTGCAACAGCTGCCACAGCGCGGTGGAGCTGGAAGACCGCGAAATCGTCACCCAGCTGGAAAAGCGCGCCAAGGAACTGGGTTTCCAGCCGCAGGCGCAGACCCTGGAAGTGCACGGACTCTGCGCGCGCTGCGCCGGGTAATGGATCGGTAGTGCCGGCTGCTGGCCGGCAGCCTCAGCGCGACGCCCGGGCCTTGAGTCGCTTCAGCACGGGCGTCCGCGCAGCAACCAGTTCGTCGTCCTGCAGTGCCAGCGACTGCACCCAGTCCAGCGCCTCGGGCATGCAGGCACCGCGTGCGGCATACAGCGCCAGGCTGCGGCCCCGCATTGACGGCGCCTGTTGCCACGCGTGTTGAACCAGGTGCAGCAGCGCCTGCTGCATGGCCACTGGCACCACGACGCCCTTGTCGAACGACAGCAGCGAGTTCAGCGCGGCCAGCGCCCGCGAGGGCGGCGACTGCGGATCGTCCTGGCTGAAGTCGGCCTGTTCGCAGAACGCCAGCAGTGCCGCCACCGACGCCTCGCTGCGCACGTCCTCCAGAACGCTGATCGCATAGGTCGCCAGGCGCGGGTCCTCCAGCAGTGGCAGAAGCCCTGCAACGCCCTGGTGGCCGAATGCCGCGCACGCCTGCGCCCACGGTGCCATCGGTGCGAAGTGCGTGCCATCGGCGTTGTACTGGAATTCCTCGCGCCAGCGGTACAGCGCACACAGCCGCTCGATCTCGGCCGCGCCCTCGGCACCGTGCTCCAGCACGAAGCGGATCAGGTCCTCCACTTCCACGTTGCCGCCATGCTCCAGCGGCGCAGTGCCCTTGGCCGCCTTCTTGGCCAGCGCGTTGAATTTCATGTCTGTTGCCTTTTCCCGGGGTAACGCAGTCGAGCATGGCTCGACTCTACAAACAGAGCGGAGCCGCAGGCCCCGCTTTTGATTCTATTCCTTTGATCCACGTGGCTGACGCGCACGGAAACCGTCCGTGGCCGGGTGGGTGGGGCAGGCGGGACCGCAGGCGCCATGGATGGGTTCACGGCGTGTCCCGACTGCCCCACCCACCCGGCCCATCCAGCAAACCCCAACCGCAACGATCAGCCACGAGGGGCTCCGCCGTTCGCCGCCTACGGCGAAGCCGCGCTTCTCGGCAGGCAGCAGAGCAGTCGACTGACAGTCGACTCTACCAGTCGACTCTACCGTTCCGGTGCCGGTGCCGGTGTCGCCGCAGGCGCAGGCGCAGGCTCCACCGCCGTATCCACCCGCGCGATCACCGACATCCCCGGCCGCAGCCGCGCCGCCAGTTCCTGCCCCGGATCAATCGAAATCCGGATCGGCAACCGCTGCACCACCTTGGTGAAGTTGCCGCTCGCATTGTCAGGGCGCAGCACGCTGAACTCCGAACCGGTGGCCGGCGCGATCTGCTCCACGTGCCCGTGCAGGCGCTCGCCCTTGAACGCATCCACCGAGAACGTCACCGGCTGGCCGATACGCATCTGCCAGGTCTGGCCTTCCTTGAAATTGGCCACCACCCACAGCGCCTCCGGCACCAGGAACAGCAGTTGCGAGCCGGCCGCCACGTACTGGCCGACGCGCACGGTGGCCTCGCTGATCTGCCCGTCGCGCGGGGCGTGGATGACCGTATTGGCCAGGTCGATGCGCGCCAGTTCAAGCTGCGCCTGCGCGCTCTCGACCTGCGCTTCAAGGCTCTTGCGCGCGACCTGGGTCGATACCAGCGTCTCTTCGGCGATGCGGATCTGTGCCTGCGACTGCTGCACGCTGGCCTGTGCCGAGGCCTGGGTGGTGCGGAACTTGTCGCGGTCGTTGATCGAGACCAGCTGCTGCGCCGCCAGCTCTTCGTAACGCCTGGCCTCGTTGCGCGAGCGCTGCAGCTCGGCCTGGCCGGACGACAGGGTGGCGCGCGCCGAGGCGATCTGCGCGCGGTTCTGCGCCTGCGACTGGTCCGAGTTGGCAAGTGCCGCGCGCGCGCTGTCCAGCGCCGCTTCGGCCTGCGCCACCTTCTGCGCGTAGATGCGGTCATCGATGCGCAGCAGCGGCTCGCCCTTCTCCACGTGCTGGAAGTCCTTCACCAGCACCTCGGTGACATAGCCGGCCACCTGCGGCGCCATCACCGTGATCTGCCCGCGCACATAGGCGTTGTCGGTGACCATCACGCTGCTGGTGAACGGCCACAGGTTCCAGGCACGCAGGATCAACGCGATGCCCAGCAGCGCCACCACCACCATCACCACCACGCTGCGTGAGCTGGGCTTGAGGTATTTCGGTGCCGCCGCGGGCGCGGCAGGCGTGGGGGCAGGCGCGGCATCGGTCGGCGGCGGTGGGCTGACGTTCTCGGGGGCGTCGCTGTCGGGGCGGGGCGGTAGCGGGGACATGGCGGCGGACTCAGTGGGGCGGGGCGGCGTGGGCCGCAACGGGCGGTGACGGGTGGCGCTTGTGCCATTGCTTGAGGATGGCGGTACGCAGCGACAGCAGCAGCAACCAGCACAGGAAGCCGATGGCCAGCCAACCGCTCAGGGTGAACACATCATTGAAGCCGCGCACGTTGGCTTCGCGGCGCGCAGTCTGCGCCAGCTGCGCAGTGCCCTGTGCGCTGCGCAGCACCGGATCGGTGATCTGCGCGGCGTAGATCTGCTGCTGGATGCGCAGGCGCTGTGCGACCACCGGGTCGGCGGGGTCGAGCTGGCTGGTGATGGCGCTGGAATAGAGCTGCTCGCGATGCAGCTGGAAGGTACCCAGCACGGCCGAACCGGCCAGGCCACCCAGGGTCTGGGTGATCGACAGCGTGACCAGGAAGGTGATCATGTGGTCCACGCCCTGCTTCAGCGCGGCGGAGATGCCGAGCATGATCAGCGGGCCCATGAACATGCCGGCACCGATCGAGGCCAGGAACTGGCTGATGTAGAAGTCGTGCGGCCGGTCCAGGCTGGTACGGCTCTGGTCGAAGAACGCGGCGGTGCCCAGCAGCAGGATGGCCATCAGCAGCTGTGCGATCAGCCGCTTCGGCCCGAAGGTGAGCGAGGCACCGGCGATGCCGACGATCACCCCGGCCAGGATCACCACGAACAGTGGCCGCATCTGGTCCGGGCCCATGCCCAGCGTGCGCATCAGGTTGACCACGCCGTAGGACTGTTCGGTGGTGAGGAAGCGCAGCAGGAACGCGCCGACGATGAAGTGCAGCACCGGCAACGTCGACAGCCAGCGGATCTGCAGCAGTGGATTGCGCCGGTAGTGCTCGATGACCAGGGCCGTGGTGGCCAGCGCGATCGAGGCCACCAGCGCCCAGCCCAGCCACGGCGTGTTCAACCACCAGCGCGTGTAGCCCTGCGCCAGCACCACCACCAGCAGTGCAACGGCCGGTGCCAGCAGGGCGAAGGTGAGGAAATCCAGCGGCTCGAAGGCCTTGATCTGCACGCCCGGCGGCAGCTTCAGCAGCACCACGGCGGCGAACGCGCACAACGCCAGGCCCGCCTCGAACGAATACAGCTGGTGCCATTGGCCGGTATCGACCAGCGCCGGCGAGACGATCCAGGCGATCGGCACCGCCAGCTGCGACAGGCCCACGCCGATCACCAGCAGGTTGCCGGTGAAGCGCCGCGGCAGCGCCTGCAGCATGTACAGCGTGCCCAGCGTCGAGCAGGCCGCACCGGCAAAGCCGCTGGCGGCGCGGGTCAGCATCGTGGTTTCGAAACTGCCCACGAACAGGTGCAGCACCGCCAGTGCCGCATACAGGCCCAGGCCGATCTCGGCGAACAGGCGGATGCCGTACTGCTGGCGGAACTTGAAGGCCAGCAGGTTGGCGGTGACATTGACCATGGCATAGGCGGCCACCAGCCAGCTGCCCTGGGTGGGCGTCAGCGCGAGCTGGCCCTGCAGGAAGGGCAGGTTGGCGGTGACCAGCGCATTGCCCAGGCCACCGGTGATGGCCACCAGCAGTGACACCAGCGCATAGGCCGCGCGGCGGTACGGAGGATGCCAGGGCATCGAGGCCGAACCGGGCATGGTCGGCTTCTCGTGCTCCTCCCAGTCCGGAACCGGCTTGAGATACGGCTGGACCATCAGCGCCCCTGGTTGGCTGCTCCCTGGAGGCCGCCGCGCAGCAGTTGCAGGGCGCGCCCGGCCAGGTGGGCGCGCTCCTCGCGGGTCTTGCCACGCAGGGCCGCACCCAGCATGCCCGAGATCAGTGAAATATCCGTCTTTTCCAGGTCGGGCCGGCACAGGCCGGCCGCCTTGGCGCGGGCGATGGGGGCTTCCAGCAGGTCGCGCACCGTTTCGCGGGCGATGCGCATGGCCGCCACGTCCGAATCCACCGCGCGCCAGTAATCGGCCAGCGCCGGCGAGTCGATGATGCGCTGGGCCATGCCTTCAAAGACCTCGAACAGGGCGTCATCGCGGTCGCCCAGTTGTTCCACCTGGCGGCGGATGCGGTCCACGGTCCGCTGCAGCAGCGCCTGGATCAGGGCGGTGCGGTCGGGGAAGTTGCGGTACAGGGTCGCGCGGCCTACCTGGGCGCGTTCAACCACCAGGTCCAGTGGCGCGGTAACGCCGTGTTGGCCGAACACATGGTCGGCGGCATCGAGGATGAGGGCACGGCGGGCAGCAGCATCGGCACGTTGGGTGGTCATGGCTTCAGTATCGGACAAATATGTCCGGTTGGCGAGGCGTTGAGTGACGGGAATGTCCGTTTGTTGCTGTACGCACATCTTTGTAAATGCGACGTGAAGATCACGGTGCCGGGAGCGCGCACATAAAAAACGGGGGCCATGAAGGCCCCCGGGAGAGAACGGCGATGAACGCCGCCAGGAAATGGTTGGCTGGGGTCAGTAGATCCACGCCATGCGTGGATGACCGATCAGAAGTACGCGCGGATGCCGAAGGCGACACCACGGCCCGGCAGCGGCGAGTAGTCACGCAGCAGCGAGGTATGCGGACGAACTTCGCGGTTGGTCAGGTTGCTGCCATCCAGGAACACCTCGTAGCTGTTGCTGTCGCTGCGGTCCCAGCGGTAGGCGAAGTGCGCATCGACCAAGGTGTAGCCGTTGCTCGGCTCCTCGTTCTGGGCCACGTCCTTCTGCCGGCTGTAACGCACCGCGCCGACCGAGGCGCGCCAGCCGTCCTTCGCCCAGCGCAGGTCCGCGCCGACGCGGGCCGGGGCGATGCGCGGCAGGTAGCCGGTGTTGGCCAGATCCACGCTGTAGTTGTGGTTGTGGTCGCCATGTGGCACGGCGATGTCCAGCGTACGGCTGCCGCTGCCATCCAGCTTGGCCTGCACGTAGTCACCGAACACGCGCAGGTCCCAGTCACCGGCGTTGCCTTCAAACAGGTGCACCAGCGCCTCGGCCTCGGCACCCTTGAACACCGCATCCTGCTGGGTCCAGGTACGCACCGGCAGGCCTTCGGTGATGCCGGTGTCGGCCAGGTAGATGAAGTCCTTGAACTTCGTCTGGTAGATCGCCGCAGAGAAGTCCAGGCGATCGCTGTGGGTGTGGATGCCCAGCTCGACGCGCTGGCCGCGCTCGGTCTTCAGGTCTGCGTCGCCGATTTCCAGCGAACGGGTCGCGATGTGCGCACCGGCGGCATACAGCTCTTCGTTGGTCGGCGCACGCTCGGAGCTGTCCACGCCGATGCGCAGGTCGACCGCATCGTTGAGCTTCCAGATGCCGGCGGCGGACAGGTTGGTGGCGTCGAACTTGCGGCGGCGGTAGTCACCGGTCGGGTCCAGCTTGACCTGGTCGTGGCGGCCACCCAGTTCCAGCTTGAACGGGCCGAACTGCTTTTCCTGCAGCACGAACAGGCCGACGTTCTTCGTGTTGGTGTCCGGCACGAAGGCTTCTTCACCCTTGGCGCCGAAATCGCTGTTGCCGAACTGCAGGCCGAAGGCGCCGTCCCAGCCGCCGATCTGCTGCTGCACGGCTTCCACGCGCGTCTCGATGCCGCGGTTGGTGAAGCGGGTGGACGGCGTGCCGGCCTCCAGTTCCACGTGCTCGTAATCGGTGTAGGCCACGCGCGCGTTGACGTTCTTCAGGAACGACACCGGGTTGTAGATGCCGGCCTTGGTCTCGAAGCGGTTCTGCACCATGTCGATGCGGACGTCGTGCTCGTCGCCTTCCTCCTCCTCGTCGCCATGATCGTGGTCATGGTCATGGTCGTGGTCATCGCCATCGGCATGCACGTGGGCGCCGTTGGGGATGCCGTAGTTGGTGCGGTACGTGCTGGCCGACACGCCGAAGTAACCGCCTTCGCCCAGCCAGGTGGCACCGACGCCACCGGCACGGGTGCGGATGGAGCTGTTGTCCAGGCGGCCGCGGCGCGGCTCTTCGCCTTCCTCGCCCGCGTGGTCGTGGTCATGGTCTTCGTGGTGGTCTTCCAGGCTGTCGATCACCGCGTAGCCGGGGATGCGGTAGTCATCGCCGTTGCGCACCAGGCCGTCGACGTGCAGCACGACATTGCCGCTGACACCGTCGAGGCGGAACATGCCGCTGCGCTCGTCGTTGACCGAGTTGCCACGCAGTTCGGCGCGGCCGCTCAGCGGGCGGTCCGGCAGCTCGCGGGCGATGCGGCCGTCGACCACGTTCACCGCGCCGCCGATGGCGCCGCTGCCGAACAGCAGGGTGGCCGGGCCCTTCAGCACTTCGATCTGGTCAGCCAGGAAGGGTTCGATGCTGGTGGCGTGGTCGGCGCTGACGGTGGAGGCATCCATGTTGCCCATGCCGTTGGACAGCACGGCCACGCGCGGGCCTTCCTGGCCGCGGATGATCGGGCGGCCGACGCCGGGGCCGAAGAAGGTGCTCTGCACGCCGGGCAGCTTGGCCACGGTGTCACCCAGGGTGCCGGCCTTCTGCTCGTCCAGGCGCTCGCCGGCCAGCACGTCCACCGGGCGCGCCAGCGACTCGGCATCGCCCTGCAGCGGGGAGGCGGTGACCTGCACTGACGACAGCTCGGTCAGGTGGCGGTCACGGTGGGTGTCCTGGTCGGCGGCGGCAAAGGCGGCCGACGGCAGCAGGGCGGCGAGGGCGATGGCCAGCGAATGTGGCTTGAAACGAGGGGCGTGAGAGGGCATCCGGTGCTTCCTTTGTTACATTGTATCAATCGGGTGGCGCACGTATCCCGTCGTGGGACAGGGGGAGGGAAACCGTGCGGGTCGGGGACGGATGTTATATTATTCCATAACGATTCGCCGACCCTGCTGGAAGTCATGTCCCTGTCCTCCTCCTTCCGCCGCCTGCTCGACCGCTTCGGCGCCACTGGTTCGATGCTGTGCGCCGTGCACTGCGCGGTGATCCCGGTGCTGCTGGCGATCGCCCCCTCGCTGGGCCTTTCGTTCTGGCTGAGCGACGGGGTGGAAATGACCCTGGTGGTGTTCGTCACCCTGCTCGGGCTGTTCAGCCTGGTCATGGGCTACCGCCGCCATGGTGCGCTGCGCGCGCTGGGCTTCCTGCTGCCGGGCCTGGTCGCCCTGTGGGCGGGCGTGCTGGTCGACGCGCTGCATCACAATGCGGTGCCGCACGCGGTGGTGATGACCCTCGGCGGCCTGCTGGTGGGCGTGGCCCACCTGGTCAACCTGCGCCTGAACCACGTCCACGTCCATGACGCCAGCTGCGCGCACTAGGCGCGTCGTGTTAGGCTTTCCGATCGTGCGCGGGGGCGTCCAGCAAGACGGCCCCGCCGAACCCGTGTCAGCACGGGGTAACCAGATTTCACACTTTAGGAGTTGAAGACATGGGTAAGGGTGACCGCAAGACCGCCAAGGGCAAGCGCTACAACGCCAGCTACGGCAACGCCCGTTCGCACACCGCGAGCAAGGTCGCTGTAGGCGCCGGTGCCCCGGTTGCCAAGAAGACCGTGGCCAAGGCTCCGGCCAAGAAGGCCGTGGCGAAGAAGGCTGCTGCCAAGGCCTGATCCGGCCGGGTAGAGGTCCAAAGAAAAACGCGGCGCCTGGCGCCGCGTTTTTTTTGTGCCTGGCATCGGTGCCGCTGCGCTCGCCGGGCATGGCCCGGCGCCACCTTCGGGCCTGCCGGCAGCGCCGGGCCATGCCCGGCGGCCACCCACCGCAGTAGCGCCGGGCCATGCCCGGCGGCCACCCACCGCAGTAGCGCCGGGCCATGCCCGGCTGCCACTCACCCCAGTAGCGCCGGGCCATGCCCGGCGGCCGTTGTGGTTCAGCGCAGCGCCTTCTGCAACGTTTCGGCGTTGCCATCGTTGGGCGCAGCCGGCACCTGCAGCAGATGGGCAAGCAGCGGGTAGACATCGACGTTGTCGAAGCCATCGATCACCAGCCCCTGCTGGAACGAGGGGCCGCGCGCCACGAACACCGCGCGCATCGACGGCAGGGCATTGTCATAGCCGTGCGAACCACGATCCTGGTGGTCGCGCTTGGCGATCCGCTCGGCGTGCAGTGCGTCCCAGCCTTCATCCATCTGGCAGACGATGGGCGGCACGCGCGGGTGCGAACCGTAGTGCCAGCGCGCCGGCAGCGATTCCTTCTTCCAGCATTCGTAGTGCGCGTGGCGGCCCAGCAGGGCGCGCTCGGCCTGTGCCTCGCGGCCCGCCAGCGGCGCGAAACCGACCGACTGGCCCTGGCTGACGTTGCGCGCGATGGAGGGATCGACCATCGATTCGGTGGACACCACATGGCCTTCGGCCACACCGGCCATGCCGTGGTCGGAGACCACGATGACGTTGGTGCTGGCTGCCAGCCCGCCGGCATCCAGGCCATCGAGCACCTGGCCGATGATCTGGTCGGCCTGCATGATCGCATCGCGGTACTCGGTCGAATCGGGGCCATGGTTGTGGCCGGCCTTGTCGACGTTTTCCATGTACAGGGTGGTCAGCCGCGGCGCATCGGCATCGGTCTGCGCCAGCCATTCCAGCACGGTGCGCGCGCGCTGCTGCAGCGGTTCCTTGCCATCGTAGACCTGCCACTGGCTGGGGCGGGTGCCATCGATCTCGGCCTCGCTGCCCGGCCACGACGTGGTCGCGGTACGCACGCCCACTTTCTCGGCGCCGACCCAGATCGGTTCGCCGCCCCACCAGGCGCTGTTGGTCACCGCATCGCGGTCACCCAGGCTGAAGCGGCCGAGCTGTGCATCGTCCATGCTGTTGTTGACGATGCCGTGGTGGTCCGGGCGCAGGCCGGTGACGATGGTGTAGTGGTTGGGGAAGGTGAGCGACGGATAGGACGGGGTCATCCAGCGCGCACGCACGCCGGTATCGATGATGCGCTGCAGGTTCGGGGTGATCCCCCGGTCCAGCGCATCGGCGCGCAGGCCATCGATGGAAACCAGCAGCAGTTTCGGCGGCGGCGCGTCGGCGCGCGCGACCGGCGCGGACGAAGAAGGCGTGGTCGTGCAGGCCGCCAGGGGCAGCAGCAATGCCAGCGAGCAGGTCAGGCGTACGGAAGTCATCTGGCAATCATAAGCCGCAGCAATGACGTGCCCAAGACACGGCGCGCAAAAGCGCGTGTCGAGCAAGGTGGACACCTACCAACAGCCGCTCGGAGTCGACACAGTAGAGCCACGCCATGCGTGGATGATTTATTCGATAGCCGACAGATGTGCCGACCAACGGTCGGCACCCACCAACAGCCGCGTGAACCTGTCGAAGGCGGGGCGGTGTCGGATTGCGGGGTGTCCGCGGCATGGATGCCGCGGCCAAGCCTACAAGGACGTACTTGCGGCGTCCCCGCAATCCGACACCGCCCCGCCAACCCACGGATAGCCCGCTGTTGCTGTTGCAGTTGCTTGTGCTTTCGCGTCGGCGGGTGCAGGGCGCAGCCCTGCCGGAAAACCCAACCCTCAGGCAAACAGCGGTGCCTGCCGCTGCTCCAGCCGCAGCAGTGCAGCCTTGGTTTCCAGCCCGCCGCCAAACCCGGTCAGCGCGCCGTTGCTGCCAATCACGCGGTGGCACGGCAGGATGATCGGCAACGGATTGCGCCCATTTGCCGCGCCCACCGCACGCGTTGCCGTCGGCTGGCCCAGATGCTGCGCCAGCTGCAGGTAGCTCCAGGTCTGCCCGAACGGGATCAGCGCCAGCGCATGCCACACCCGCAGCTGGAACGGCGTGCCGTGCGGCGCCAGCTGCAGATCGAACGTGTTGCGCTCGCCGTGCAGGAACTGCAGCAGCTGCGTGCGTGCCTCCGGCAACGCGCCCGGTGCGTACCGCCAGTCGCCACGGCCACGTGCCGGGTGGCGGTTTTCAGGGAACAGCACATGGGCCAGGCCATGCTCGTCACCGGCGATGGTCAGCTCGCCGATAGGGCTGTCGAAACGATCGAACAACAAGGTCATGTCGGTTCTCCAACAAAGGTGCCGGACAGATGCCACAGGTGCAGCACTGCATAGGCCCGCCAGGGGCGCCATGGCTGCGAGCGGGCCTCGGTGGCACGTTCGCTCAGGCGCTGGCCCTGGGCGTGGCCCAGTACCTGCTGCAGCACCAGATCGCCGGCGGGGAATGCATCGGGCTGGCCCAGCCCGCGCAGCGCGATGTACTGCGCCGTCCACGGGCCGATACCGGGCAGGGCCACGCAGCGGGCGACGAAATCGTCCAGGGCCTGGCCCGGGCCGAAGTCCAGTTCGCCGCTGGCGCACGCCGCGGCCAGGGCACGCACGGTGGCTGCGCGGGTACGCGGCAGGCCGATGGATTCCAGCGGCGCGTCGGCCAGTACCTCCGGTGCGGGGAACTGGCGGTCGAACTCGGCCGGCATGCCCAGCAGGTGCGCACCCCACGCATTTACCAGGCGGCGCGCGAACGTGGTGGCAGCGGCGACGGTCACCTGCTGGCCCAGCACTGCGCGCACGGCCACTTCAAAACCATCCCAGCCGCCCGGCACGCGCAGGCCTGGCCGTTCGGCGATGCCGCGAGCCAGCAGCGGCTCTTCGGCCAGTGCGGCGTGCACCTGCTGCAGGTCCGCATCCAGATCGAACACGCGGCGCACGCGGCGCACGATGTCCGGAATCAGCCGTGGATCGACCGCGCCCAGCTGCAGGCGCAGTTCGGGACGCTTCGGGTCCGCGGTGACCCGCAGCAGGGTGGGGCGCTCGGGCGTGCCCAGCACCCGCTGGTAGCTGTCTTCGCCGATCAGTTCGATGCCCGGCAGGCTGCGCTTGCGCAGGAAGGCGAGCATGCGCGGGAAATCCAGCGGCGGGCGGTAGCCCAGGCGCAGCACCAGGCTGCCGTCATTGGCTGCCGACGGTGCATGCTGGCGGCGCAGCGCGGTCGGCGCCATGCCGCAGCCCTGCAGGAAGGCGGTGTTGAAGCGGCGCAGGCTGTTGTAGCCGGCGGCCAGCGCAACGTCGGTCACCGGCAGGGTGGTTTCGGTCAGCAGCTGCTTGGCCAGCAGCAGGCGATGGGTGGCATGGATCTGCCCCGGCGTGGCGCCCAGGTGGTCCACGAACAGGCGTTGCAGCTGGCGTGCGCTCAGGCCGAGCTTCGCGGCCAGTTCGGCCACGGCCTGTTCCTGCAGGTAGCCGGCGTGGATGAGTGCCAGCGCGCGCTGCACGGTCTGCCCGGCCAGCGCCTGCTGCGCCTGCGGTGCCAGCTCCGGGCGGCAGCGCAGGCATGGCCGGTAGCCCGCAGCGGCGGCCGCAGCGGCCGTGGGGTAGTAGGTGATGTTGCGCGGCTTCGGCGGCGGTGCGGGGCAGACCGGGCGGCAATAGATGCCGGTGCTGCGCACGGCGGTGAAGAACACACCGTCGAAGCGCGCGTCACGGGCCAGGCGGGCACGGTCGCAGGCGGCGGGGTCGAGGGTGGGGGCGGTGTCCATGGCGCCAGTCTAGGGCGGGGCGGGGGCAGATACTCGCCGGATTCGGACATGGATGTTGGAGGGGTTGTTGGCAGGGCTTGCAGCCCTGCACCCGCGAGGTCAACGTCAACGTCCAAGTCAAAAGCTGGCTATCTGTGGGATGGCGGGATGGGTCACCGCTTTTGGTGGGTGCCGACCGTTGGTCGGCACGCTTTTGCTGTCGGTAGGTGTCGACCTTGGTCGGCACGCTTTCCCCGGGGTCAGAGGGGGTTCAGTGGCGCGCGCTGAATACGCGCCGGGGGCGGGTAGACTGGGGGCCTCGTTTCCATGAAAACCGGTTGCCCGATGTCCGTCAGATTCCGCTGGTTGCCCCTGTTGTGCCTGGCCCTGGCGGGCTGCAGCAAGCTGGAGAACCCTGGCAACGTGACCGCCGCCGACAAGGCGACGCGGGCGCCGGCCAGTGATGGCGAGAACATGGTCTCCATCAATGCGGCCGATGCACCGCCGCCGCCGGTGGCGCCGCCACGCAGCCGTGCCGATCGGCCGTGGCCGCAGGCGCAGCTGGAGAACGGCAAGGCGTGGGTCAGCTGTGGCACCGACTATGCCGCTGACGGCGGCGATGGCATCGAACTGGAAGGCCTGCAGCGCGAGCAGGTCCAGCAGGCCCTGCAGCCCTGCGTCGAGCGCGGGCTGCTGCGCGTGCGCTACCAGGGCAAGATCAATCCCGGTTTCGCCGAAATGATGTGGCGGCTGGCCGTGGTGGCCGACGCGCTGAAGATCCACAAGCGCATCCTCGATCTGGATTCCAGTGGTGGCCAGGTCGAATCGGCCATCGTGGCCGGCGACAGCATCGGTGAGTCGGGCTGGACCATCTGGGTGCGCGAGGGCTCCATCTGCCACAGCGCCTGTGTGTTCGTGCTGGCGGCGGGCGACAACCGGTTGCTGTCGGGCAAGGTCGGCATCCACCGGATGATGCGCATCAGCTCCAAGGCCACCTCGCGCGCCGAGCTCAACCGCGAGCTGCACGAGGTCTACGACAACGTGAAGGATTACCTGCAGCGCAACGGCGTTGCGGTGGGCGTGGCCGACCTGATGATGACCGTGCCCAACCGCAGCCTGCGCCTGCTCACCCCCGACGAGCTGCGCCAGTACGGGCTGGACGGTACCAATGCGGTGCAGGACGACCTGGAGCGGATCAAGCAGATGCGCGCCTGCGGCGATGATTTCGTGCAGCGCAAGGATGCCTTCCTGGTGGCCTTCGACCAGCAGTGCAAGCGCGAAGGCGCGGACATGGAATCGATCAACAGCTGCGGCCAGGCGCTGAAGCAGCGCTTCGGTTTCCCCGATGAGGTGTGCCCGGAAGAAAGCCCGCTCTCGGAAATCGACGTGGCGACCATGCCGCCGGCGCCGCCGGAGAAGCCGCCGGTGGCCGAGCAGCCGGCGGGCGAGGGTGCCGCACCGGCCGCGCAGGGCGATGCCGCGACGGTGGAAGCCAGCGCACCCGCGCGCTGACGGCGTTCTCACCGGGCTGAAGTAGACTGCGGTTCTTACCCTAGAACCGGCGGTGTCCATGAAGCGCGTGCGTTTGCCGAAGTTCCTGCTGTTGTCCCTGCTGCCGATGACCGCGCTGGCGCAGGCCCCCGCGCCGGCCACGCCCGCGCCGGCTCCGGCGCGCCCGGCACCTGCCGCAGCGGCAGCCGCCAGGCCGGCCACGGCTGCGCCGGTCCTCACCGCTGCGCAGCAGGCACAGGTGCAGAAGCAGGATGCCGACATGAGCGCTGCGGCACTGATGGCTGCGCAACTGGTCGACAGCAACCGTGCCGGCGAGTTGTGGGATGGCGCGTCGGCCGTGGCCCGCCGCGCGGTGCCCAAGGCGGCGTTCGTCAGCCAGCTTGCGGCCGACCGCACGCGCCTGGGCGCGATGAACGGACGCGGCCAACCCACCATCACCCGGGTCAAGTACGCCGCCGGGGCTGCGGTGCCGGAGGGGCTGTACATCAATGTCAGCTTCCCGACCCGTTTCGCCAACAGCACGCAGCCGGTGCGCGAACTGGTGTCTTTCCGCTTCGACGAAGACCAGACCTGGCGCCTGGCCGGTTACAGCCTGCGCGCGTCCGCGCCCTGACGGAGAACCTCGATGGCCACCGAGCTGACACTGCTGGCGTGGGCGATGCTGCTGGGCTTCGTGCACATCTTCGCGGCATCGGCCGTGGTCACGCGCGAGCGCGGGATGAAGTGGAACGCGTCGGCGCGTGATGCGCCCGACGTGCCACTGAGCCCGCTGGCGGGAAGGCTGAAGCGGGCGCAGGCCAATTTCTTCGAGACGTTCCCGTTCTTCGCCGCCGCCGCGATCGCGGTGGTGGTGGCCGGGCGCAGCACGGATACCACGGTGCTGGCGGCGCAGGTCTATTTCTGGGCGCGCGTGGTCTACCTGCCGCTGTATGCTGCCGGCGTGCCTTACGTGCGCAGCCTGGTCTGGGTGGTCTCGATCGTGGCGGTGCTCAAGCTGGTGTTCGCACTGCTGTGATACGCGCGCGGGCCTGATCCAGATCAAGGCCAGTCATACGCCTGGCGCTATGCTGGGCGCGACTGGATCAACGGCAGGAGGCGCGGATGCGCAGGATGGACGTAGTGGTGGTCGGTGCCGGCCCGGCGGGCCTGTGCTTCGCGCGTGCGCTGGCCGGCAGTGGCCTGCAGGTCGGGCTGGTCGAGGTGCAGCCGCGGCAGGCGCTGGCGCAGGCCGCCTTCGACGGCCGCGAGATCGCCCTGACCCACACCTCGCGGCAAAGCCTGGAACAGCTGGGCCTGTGGCAGCGCCTGCCCGACGCCGAGATTGCCGAGCTGCGCGATGCGCGGGTGATGAACGGCGGTTCGCCGTTCGCGCTGACCTTCGCCAGTGGCCAGGTCGATGGCCAGCCGCTGGGCTGGCTGGTGCCCAACCACCTGATCCGCCGCGCGGCCTGGGAGGCGGTGCAGGGCCAGGACGGGCTGGAACTGTTCGATGGGCGCAAGGTGCTGGCCGTGCAGGCCGACGCGCAGGGCCACGTGGTCAAGCTGGATGACGGCAGCGAGCTGCATGCCCGCCTGCTGGTCGCCGCCGACAGCCGTTTTTCCACTACCCGCCGCATGCTCGGCATCGGTGCGCAGATGCGCGACTTCGGCAAGTCGATGCTGGTCTGCCGCATGCAGGTCGAGCGCGATCACCACCACACTGCGTGGGAGTGGTTCGGCTATGGCCGCACGATGGCGCTGCTGCCGCTCAACGAAGGCCAGGCGTCGGCGGTCATCACGTTGCCGCCGCGGCAGATCGAGGAACTGCTGGCGATGGACGAGGTGGGCTTTGGCGAGGCCATCACCGCGTGCTTCGAGCACCGCCTGGGGCAGATGCAGCCGGTGGCCACGCCGCAGGCCTATCCGCTGGTGGGGGTGTACGCACACCGCTTCGTCGGCGAGCGTTGTGCGCTGATCGGTGATGCCGCAGTGGGCATGCACCCGGTCACCGCGCATGGGTTCAACCTGGGCCTGGCCAGCGCACAGCGGTTGGCGCAGGGCATCCTGGCGCAGCAACGGCGGGGCGCGGACATCGCCGCGGCCGGCATGCTGGCCACGTACCAGCGCGGCCACCGTCTGGCGTCGCGGCCGCTGTACGGGGCCACCAACGCCATTGCCAGCCTGTACACCGACGACCGCCGGCCGGCACGCCTGCTGCGGGCGGCCGGGCTGCGGGTGGCGCAGGGCGTGGCGCCGTTCCGGCAGCTGATCGCCTCGCACCTCACTCAGCGGGTGGCCTGAACGGGCCTGGCCCCCAGGCTCAGCTGGCGGCCAGCACGCGGATCTGGCTGTCGGCGAATTCAACCACCTGGCCTGCGCGGATCTTGCAAGCCTTGCGCAGCTCGACCTCGCCGTCGACCAGGACCTGGCCCTCGCTGATGACCATCTTGGCCTCGCCGCCGCTGGTGACCAGGTCGGCCAGCTTGAGCAGCTGCTTGAGCTCGACGTAGTCGCCGTCGAGGTCGAATTCGAGGATCTGCATGGTGTGGGTGTCCTGGAGAGGGGGCGGGAAGGGCGCGTATTGTGCGCCAGCGCGGCCCGGAAGGGGATGCGAATGGTTTCCTGTACGCATGGTTCAGGAAGAGTGCGGTATCATTCCGCTCTGAGTGAGTGAAATCTCCTCCGACCGAGCAGCGCCAGGGCACGCGATAAGAAGGGCGCCCAAAGCGCGGACCATCCCTTTTTTATCGCACTGCCATGCAGATGGCCGTGCCTTTGGAGTTCCCCATGTCCCAAGATTCCCAAGCGCAGCTGCAGTTCGCGCAGCTCGGCCTGTCCGAGCCCGTGATGCAGGCGGTCACCGCCATCGGCTACGAAACCCCGTCGCCGATCCAGGCTGCCACCATCCCGGCGATGCTCGAAGGCCGCGACGTGCTGGGCCAGGCCCAGACCGGTACCGGCAAGACCGCAGCGTTCGCACTGCCGGTACTGTCCAACATCGACCTGCAGCAGATCAAGCCCCAGGCCCTGATCCTGGCGCCGACCCGCGAACTGGCCATCCAGGTCGCCGAGGCGTTCCAGTCCTATTCGTCGAAGATCCCGGGCTTCCGCGTGCTGCCTGTGTACGGCGGCCAGCCGTACGGCCAGCAGCTGTCGGCCCTGCGCCGCGGCGTGCACATCGTGGTCGGTACCCCCGGCCGCGTGATCGACCACCTGGACCGCAGCACCCTGGACCTGTCCGAGCTGAAGACCCTGGTGCTGGACGAAGCCGACGAAATGCTGCGCATGGGCTTCATCGACGACGTCGAAGCCGTGCTGAAGAAGCTGCCGGAGCAGCGCCAGGTGGCCCTGTTCTCGGCCACCATGCCGCCGCAGATCCGCCGCATCGCGCAGACCTACCTGCAGGATCCGGTCGAAGTCACCATCCAGGCCAAGACCACCACCTCGGCCAACATCCGCCAGCGCTACTGGTGGGTGAGTGGCATGCACAAGCTGGACGCGCTGACCCGCATCCTGGAAGTCGAGCCGTTCGACGCGATGATCATCTTCGCGCGTACCAAGGCCGGCACCGAGGAACTGGCCAGCAAGCTGCAGGCCCGTGGCCTGGCCGCTGCCGCCATCAACGGTGACATGCAGCAGGCCCAGCGTGAGCGCACCATCGCCATGCTGAAGGAAGGCAAGCTGGACATCCTGGTCGCCACCGACGTGGCTGCCCGTGGCCTGGACGTGGAGCGCATCAGCCACGTGCTGAACTACGACATCCCGTACGACACCGAAAGCTACGTGCACCGCATCGGCCGTACCGGCCGTGCCGGCCGCAGCGGCGAGGCGATCCTGTTCGCCACCCCGCGCGAGAAGGGCATGCTGCGCCAGATCGAGCGCGCCACCCGCCAGCCGATCGAAGAAATGCAGCTGCCGAGCGTGGAAGCGGTCAACGACACCCGCATCAACAAGTTCACCTCGCGCATCAGCGAAACCCTCGGTGCCGGCGGCCTGGACTTCTACCGCCAGCTGCTGGAACGCTTCGAGACCGAGCAGAACGTGCCGGCCATCGAAGTGGCTGCTGCCCTGGCCAGGATGCTGCAGGGTGATACCCCGTTCCTGCTGCAGCCGCCGGTGCGCGCCCCGCGTGAAGAGCGTGCGCCGCGTGAGCGTTTCGACCGTGGCGACCGTCCGGAGCGCGGCGACCGCTTCGACCGCAACGAGCGTGGCCCGCGCTTCGAACGTGGCCCGCGCCGTGAAGATGGCGAGGGTGGCTTCGAGCAGCGCCCGCGCCGTGACGTTCCGCCGCGCGGTGCGCCGGAGCAGGGCATGGAGACCTACCGCATCTCGGTGGGCCACCAGCATGGCGTGAAGCCGGCCAACATCGTCGGCGCCATCGCCAACGAAGCCGGCCTGGAAAGCCGCTTCATCGGCCGCATCGACATCCACGACGACTTCTCGCTGCTGGACCTGCCGGCGCAGATGCCGTCGGACGTCCTGTCGCACCTGCAGAAGGTCTGGGTGTCCGGCCAGCAGCTGCAGATGCGTGCGCTGGCCCCGGGTGAAGACACCAACCCCGCCCCGCGTCCGTTCAAGCCGCGCTTCGACAAGCGTGGCCCGGGTGGTCCGGGTGGCCCGCGTCGTGGTGGTCCGGGTGGCCCGGGCGGCCATGGTGGCGACCGCGGCGGTGACCGCGACAGCCGCCCGCCGCGTCGTGACGGCTTCAAGCCGCGCGGCCCGCGCAGCTACTGATCCCCAGTGATGTGACAGAACAACGCCAGCCTCCGGGCTGGCGTTGTTCGTTTCCGCTGCCCGAAACGGCAGCGGGGGAATTGAATCGGTTCAAACCCGCCCGCCCCCACGACCGTCGCGCCCGGTTTCGCATGGTCCACACATCGCCGTCCATAGGCTGGAATAGTTGGACAAGGAGGCTGTCACGGCACATTCGGGGGGATCCGGGATGGGTAGAGGTGGCAAGGAGCAGCATCAGCACCGGGTGCCGATGACCCGTGGGCTGGGGCTGAGGTTCGCATTGTTGACGGGCATGGCGATCGGACTGGTCGGCCTGTCCGCCTTGATCCAGGAACTGCAGGCGGCGTCCACCGCCTGGATTGCGGGCCAGGGGCACTGGTCGCGCGGCCAGCAGGATGCCACCGCTGCGCTCAGCCGCTATCTGGCGCGGGGGTCGGCGCACGACCTGGAGGACGCCCGGCGCGCCCTGCAGGTGCCGCTGGGCGATCTGCATGCGCGGTTGGCGCTGGAACAACCGCAACCGGACGTGGTGCAGGCGCGCGAAGGTTTCCTGCGCGGCGGCAACGCGCGTTCGGATGTGTCGCGGCTGATCTTTTCATTCCGGTACGCACGCGACCTGGGCGAGTTCCGCGAAGCCACCCGCCTGTGGCGGCAGACCGACGCGCACCTGCTGGCCATGCAGGCGTTGATTGAAGAACTGGAGAAGGTGCCGCCGGAAGCGCTGCAGCAGCCCAGCGTGCGCGACCGCTACATGCAGCGCGTGCACGACGTGGACCTGCAACTGCAGTCGCAGGCCGAAGCATTCTCCCAGGCCCTGCTGCGCATGGCGCATACGGTGCGCATTGCCACGCTGATCGTCGGCGGCTTCTCGGTGCTGGCCATCACCCTGATGGCGGTGGCCTTGGCGCGGCGCGTCGGCAAGGACCTGACCGAGCATGAGAGCCGATTCCGCGCTGCCTTCTACCAGGCCAACGTGGGCATGCTGAAGCTGGATGCGGCCGGGCGGGTGATGGAGGCCAACCAGGCCATGGCGGACATCCTCGACTACCGGCGCGATGTGCTGCAGCAGATGGCCCTGGGCGACCTGCTGATGGAAGGCGAACTGGTGCTGGACGATGACGGGCGGATCAACTGGGACCGCCAGCTGCGGCCGGGCGAACTGCGTTTCCGCCGCCGCGACGGCAGCCTGGTCTGGGGCCGCTGGAGCGGCACCGGCGTGCGCAGCGCCGGCGGCCAGCTGTCGGTGTTTTCGATCATCGAGGATGTCAGCCAGAACCATGCGCTGGCCCGCGAGATCGAGCACCATGCCAGCCACGATCCGCTCACCGGCCTGATCAACCGCCGCGAGATCGAGCGGTTGCTGGAGCGGGCGCTGCTGCAGGTCCGTTCCGAGGGCGGCACGCATGCGCTGTGCTACATCAACCTGGACCACTTCAAGCTGGTCAACGACAGCTTCGGCCACGCCGCCGGTGACCAGATGCTGCGCGGGTTCGCCGAATACCTGGTGGGCGCGGTACGCGATGGCGACTGGGTGGGGCGGCTGGGTGCGGACGAATTCGCGGTCTTCCTCGGCCGCGCCAGCCAGGACGAGGCCAAGCGCGTACTGCAGCGGCTGATCCGCAACCTGGGCCAGGCAACGTTCCCGATCAGCGAAGGCAGCCCGCAGCTGAGCTGCAGCATCGGCGTGGTGGAAGTGACTGCCGACGCACCGGACGTGAACTGGCTGATGAGCGCGGCCGACAGCGCCTGCTATGCGGCCAAGCAGGCTGGCCGCAACCGCGTCCACTGCTTCAACGAGGACCGCCTGGCGCTGGACGAACGCCGCCATGAAGCCGAGCGCCTGCAGCGGGTAAGCCGGGCGATGGCCGAGAACCGCATGCTGCTGTATGCCCAGCGCATCGCCAAGGTCGGCGATCCGGGTTACCTGCATTACGAGGTGCTGGTACGCATGCGCGATGCCGACGGTGCGTTGCACATGCCGGGGCAGTTCATGCCGGCGGTGGAGCGCTATGGCATGGCCGTGGCGCTGGATCGCCACGTGCTTGGCCTGCTGTTCCGCCACCTGCAGGTGTGCCCGGCGCACGTGCGCCAGCTGGGCCTGTGCAACGTCAACGTATCGGCGCAGTCGATCGCCGAGCCGAGCTTCCTGGCCTTCGTCTGCGACCTGCTGGAGCGCAACCGCGCGCTGGCGGCCAAGCTCTGCTTTGAAGTGACCGAGACGGCAGCGATCAGCAACCTGACCCAGGCGCGTTCGTTCATCGACGCGGTGAAGGCACGCGGCTGCCGCATGGCGCTGGATGACTTCGGCTCGGGCCTGTCCTCGTTCGGTTACCTGCGGCAGCTGCCGGCGGACATCCTGAAGATCGACGGCGCGTTCGTGCGTGACATGGACACCGACGCGGTGAGCCGGGCGACGGTGCGCGCGATCAGCGAACTGGGTCGCGAGCTGCAGATGGAGGTGGTGGCCGAGTGGGTGGAGACGGCGGAGGTGGCGCAGACACTGGCCGACATGGGCGTGGATGGGCTGCAGGGCTATGCCATCGAGCGGCCGCAGCCGCTGGAGCGGTTGACGCTGGCCAACCAGCGGCCGGTGCGTCTGGTGGGTACCCCGGGCCCGCAGGGGTAGGGGGTGTTCGGCAGGGCTTGCAGCCCTGCACCTGCGGTAGTGCCGGCCGCTGGCCGGCAACCTCAAGATCAAGAGCGGCATTCCGTGGGATGGCGGGGCGGTGTGGGTGGGCAGGACACGCCGTAAACCCGTCCCTGAAGTGACCCCCTGAAGTTGGACGGGTGGGGGCTAGGCGGCCAGCGCGACCTGCTCCCGGTACTTTACCGGGCTCAAGCCCTTTAATTTCAGCCGGATACGGTC